>CAYMLA010000001.1:0-17462 GCA_964390785.1 uncultured Bdellovibrionales bacterium
ACGAAAAAGTTGGCTGTTTTGCAGCAGCCACTATGTAAGCAATTTTTTAAATATTTGGTCGGTTTATGGCTTTTCAAGAAAAACTCATTTTTACAAAACATGTCCTCCCTAAGGCATTAGGAGTTGTTCTTTTGCTCACCCTTATTGAAAAACTGGTAAAATTTGCTTTTACAGACTATTTTGCTTTACTCATCAATCAATTGGCATCACCAACTTGGATGATACTTCTTCTTGCATTTTTATATCTTCTTTGGGCGCTCATTTGGCCTATTATGATCACCTTATCCATTCTTTTTTTTATTAGAAATGCAAAACACCTTGAATTTAAGATTTCAGCTAAAGCTTTTTTAAAACAAAACACAAATCAGCTTCTTATTGAAAATCTAAGAGCCTTTGGAAAAATATTTTTTTGGAGCCTCGTTTTGTTTATTCCAGGAATCATTCGAGCAACTCAATTGATCTTTACTTCATTTGTGGTTGTTTTCTATGAACGTTACTACTTAAACGAAATTGATGCTCTTAAAGAATCGACTCGTTTAGCAAACACTCATTTTTTCCAACTCCTTATTCTTTTTGTCTTTCTTTCACTTATCCCCAATATTCTTGTTCATTTCTTTTCTGGATTGTTTTTTTCAGATGATTTATTTTATTTAAGTGTTGGATTTGAAACGTTTTGGAATACTCTTTTTTACCTGATTTTTGCACTTATTATTTATTTTTATTTTGAAAAATTAAGCCATCCCGATGACTTTATGTTTAAATCAAAGGATAATACTGTAAATCCTTTAAACCACTAGTTAGTGGCAGCCACTAGTTACTTACACAAAAACGGAGGAAATAAATGAATTTATTATTTTCAAGAGAAGAAATTTGTAGTCGAAAAAATGGACTTACATTTGATGATGTATTAATTGTCCCATCCCACTCTGAAGTTAAATCAAGACGAGACCCTCATCTCACCTCAAAATTAACAAAAAATATTACTATTGAAACTCCCATAATTAGTGCCAATATGGACACCGTAACAGAAGCCAATATGGTTATTGCCATGCAAAAACTTGGTGCATTTGGAATTCTTCATCGTTTTATGCCTATTGAAATGCAAGTCAAAGAAGTCCAAAAAATAAAAGAAGCTGGATTTGAACATGTCGGAGCAAGCATAGGGGTCAACGACGACGACCATGATCGCGCCAAACAATTGATCAATGCGGGTACAACCGTTATCACCATTGACATCGCTCATGGACACACCAACACCATGACAGACACCATTAAGTGGCTTAAAGATCACTTTCCTAAAATTGAAGTGATTGCAGGAAATATTGCTACAGCTGAAGGAGCAAAAGATCTTATCGAAGCCGGAGCTGACGCCATTAAAGTCGGTATTGGACCTGGTTCCATGTGCACCACACGAGTTATTACAGGCTGTGGTGTTCCACAATTAACGGCTATTGCCCTTTGTTCCAAGGTTGCTGATTCTTACGGGGTTCCTGTTATCGGTGATGGAGGCATACGAACTTCTGGAGATATTATAAAAGCTTTTGCCGCCGGAGCAAGCACTGTTATGCTTGGATCAATGCTCGCCAGTACAATTGAAACTCCAGGAGAAATCAAACACGGAAAAAAAGAATATCGCGGAATGGCCTCTAAAGCAGCTCAAGTTTCTTGGCGTGGAGGTGTGCCTGAAGGCATGGCTGCTGAAGGTGACTCAACCATGCTTTGGATCAAAGGACATGTTAAAGATGTTATTTTAGAAGTCACTGGAGGAATTCGATCAGGAATGAGTTACATTAATGCTAATGAACTTTCAGATATTTCAAAAAACACTCGATTCATTGAAATGAGTTACTCTGGAGTCATTGAATCAAATGCCCATGGCATTCATAGATAGCCGTTGTTAGATATGAGCATTCAAACTGATCCTCGCCCCATTGGACTATTTGATTCTGGAGCCGGAGGCTTAACCGTACTCAAAAGACTCATTGAGTATTTTCCAGATCAAAATTATCTCTATTTAGGAGACACGGCACGATTGCCTTATGGCTCAAAATCTCATGAAACAATTTATAAGTATTCGCATCAAATACTCAATTATTTAATTGAGCAAAATGTAAAGATGATTGTTATCGCTTGCAATTCTGCTTCAAGCACCTGGTCTGAGTCCGTATTCAAAGACCGACCTGTAGTCAACGTCATTGAACCTGGTGCACAACTCGCCTATCGAATCAGTCCACTCAAGCGCATTGGCATTGTTGGCACTCGCACAACAGTAAAAAGTGAAGCTTATGTTAAGCAGTTAAAACAAATTGACCCATCCCTTTTTGTAAAACAACAAGCTTGTCCCCTATGGGTTCCTTTTGCTGAAGAGGGACTGGTTGATGATCCGCTAACAAATTTAATCGTGTATCGCTATTTGCATTCATTGCTTTCAGAAAACATTGACACTCTTATTTTGGGATGCACGCACTACCCAATTTTAATCAACTCCATTACAAAAGCGATAGGAAAAGAAACAAACATTGTTGAATCGGGACTTGCTGTTGTTGATCTTCTTCAAAATAAATTCTTATTTAAAACTCACCCATCCAATTCGCCCCCCTGTTGTCACTTTAAAGTGAAAATGACTGATTCTAATGATTATTTTCTTCAAGTCGCCCGACAAATTCTTGACCCCCTACAGATTAACCATGTAGAACATGTTGACCTCTAAAAGGAGTTTTATTTTATGATAGACTGTTTTATTTTTGGAAAAACTGAAAACCAACTTGCAATTCCAGCTTTCCGATTTGGTTCTTCTGGTCCTTCAGTATTAATTATTGGAGGCGTTCACGGAGATGAATATGAGGGTGTCACAGCCTGTCACGGACTTCTCTATAAGTTTACACAGAATTACAACTATAATCTTCGTATCACCCTTGTCCCCTGTCTTAATTTAGACGGTCATCAACTTAAACAGAGAAAAAATTCAAACGGCGTTGATCTGAATAGAAATTTACCAAGCAAAGATTGGACAAATCATTCAACTGAAGATAAATATTTTCCTGGCGAAAAGCCTAATAGTGAATCTGAAAACCAAGCTCTTGTTGATTTCATAAAGCACAATCAATTGCAAATGATCTACAGCCTTCATTCTTGGAAACCCCTTCTTAACACAAATGGTGATTGCATAGAAGAAGCCAAAACAATTTCTCAAGTAACCGGTTATGAAATCACAGCTGACATTGGGTACCCCACCCCTGGTAGCCTTGGAACATATTGTGGAATAGAAGGCACTACTCCCACACTCACCTATGAAATTGAACGAGGTCTCGATATAAAAAATATCATTCATATTCATGTGCCTGCCCTAATTGAGGGGCTTAAAACAACCGAAAAAATCAGGAGTGTCAAATGAGAAAAGAACTCATTCAAAACCATTTTGAAAACCCAAATTTTACTGATCCTCAACTCGTTGAAGCCATTGAATCAACAATTAATGATCTTGATAATGGAAGAATTCGTGTTGCCGAAAAAATTGATGACCAGTGGAAAACAAACGAATGGATCAAACAAGCCATTCTTCTTTATTTTCGATTCAAACAAGTTGAATTGATTGAATCTGGTGCTTTCCAATTTGTTGATAAAATTCCAGTAAAAAAGTTTCATCCTGATATGGGTGTGCGTGTTGTTCCTCAAGGAATGGCTCGATATGGCTCTTACATTGCACCAGGAGCGATAATGATGCCTGGTTATGTTAATATAGGAGCTTATGTTGACACAGGAACAATGGTCGACACTTGGGCAACCGTGGGCTCATGTGCTCAAATTGGAAAAAATGTCCATCTGTCTGGAGGAGTTGGAATTGGTGGTGTACTCGAACCCATTCAAGCCAGTCCTGTAATCGTTGAAGACAATTGTTTCATTGGAAGTCGTTGCATTATTGTTGAAGGCGTTCACATTGAAGAAAGTGCTGTGATCGGTGCTGGTGTATCAATTACTGCAAGCACAAAAATCATCGATGTTTCAAATAAAGATGCCGTCATTTATCGTAAACGTGTTCCAAAAAATTCTGTTGTTATCCCTGGAACACAAAATAAGGAATTTCCAGGTGGCACTTTTGGCGTTTCTTGTGCCTTAATCATCGGACAAAGAAAAGAAAGCACCAATAAAAAAACCTCTCTCACGGAGGCTTTGCGTGAATACAATGTCAGCGTTTAATTAGTGGCTGTTGCAAAATAGCCAACTTTTTCGTTGGCTTCGCTCAAATCTCACTGCGACGTACTAGATGTACGACTCGTTCGATTTGAACTCGCGCGCCTCAAATTTGACTATTTTGCAACAGCCACTATAAGGCGAGTTGCAAAATAGCCAACTTTTTCGTTGGCTTCGCTCAAATCTCACTGCAATCACGGTTAATGAACGAAAGAACAAATTCTCTTGCGCTCTCAAGGTTTTCTTTTGCTTTCAAACTCAACGGAGCCTCAAACTCCCATTCATAACCGGGAATCGTTAAAAGATAGGTCTCTGGATTTTTATCGAACAAGTCCTTACAAAGAGCAAGAACAGATGCCGGATGCATCGCATGAGTGGTAAACCCGATCTCTAAAGCCGGCTCTAAACGAGAAAATTCAAAAGGCTCTTTGCAATTCACCGAAGCATCAACAAAAATGACCACTTCAAATTCTGAAATGGCCATCGCATCTTCTGCATTCAATTGAAAGTTAGCATCAAGGGATAAACTTGGAATGTTCAGTTCTTCTAAACACTCCACCAGCTTAATTCCTAAGCCATCGTCTTGTCGACCAACATTTCCAAAACCAAAAACGAGGACTTTTTTCAAAACAAACTACTTTCGAACAACTTGAATAATGTTATCGTTTTCATCAACCAAGCTTAGTTCTAATGGCATTTTACCCATTGCATGAGTCGCACAACTCAAACAAGGATCATATGCTCGAATAGCCACTTCAACTTGATTTAACATTCCTTCTGGAACTTCTTTATTGCCACTAATTACATTTTTGGCAACCCAGTTCACTGCACGATTCATTGGCTCATTATTATTTGTTGTTGAAACAATCAAATTACACATTGTAATTTGATCATTTTCATTCACTTCATAATGATGAAATAAAGTGCCACGAGGAGCCTCAATCAATCCAACACCCATTGGTTGACGAGTCCCTTTAGTCACCAAATCATCTTTCAAAAGATCGGCATCATTTAAAAGAATTTTTATCATCTCAGCAGAATGTAAAGTTTCAATCAATCGAGCCCAATGCATATGCATCGAATGATTCGATGGTTTACCTTGAGTGTACTCCTTATAAGTTTCAAACTCTTTTTGTGCTAACGGAGTTGGAATAAAATCACATGTGTTTAATCGCGCAAGTGGACCAACTGTATACCATCCCTCTTTTTTTCCAAAAGATTTCAAATAGGGAAACTTCATATAAGTCCAATTTCGCACCTCTTCACCAACGTACTGAAGATAATCTTGATAATCCACATCGTTAAGAATTTTTTTGCCATTTTCATCAACAGCACGAATCACGCCATGATACAAATCCAAAGCTCCATCTTTACGGACTAAGCTTAAATGCTTAGACGGAAAGGCAGCAAAGCTATCAATAAAATTTTTATTTTTACTATGATAATCTTTAAAAAGATCAAGTGCTCCTTGAGCCCATGAGATCATTTTATCACAATTTAACGGATCGGCTCCTTTTAAAAATTCATCACGCTCTTCTGGAGTCAAACATTTGTTTACGCCACCTGGAATTGCGCCTGTTCCATGAATTTTTTTACCCGCAGTAGCACGAATAATTTCTTGCCCAAACTTTCTCATCATAACCCCCTGAACAGCTAGTTCAGGAAAATCTTGAGCAACACCAATAATATTTCTTTTTAATGGATCTGAATTTACTCCAAATAATAAATCCGGTGACACCAAATGAAAGAAATGCAAAACATGAGATTGAAACATTTGCCCATAATGCATCAAACGACGCATTTTATCTCCTGTCGGAGTCAATCCTTCACCAGTGCCCGCACCAACAATAACATCCATTGCTTTTGCTGCTGCCAAATGGTGACTGACAGGACAAATACCACAAAGTCTTTGAACAAGAACAGGAGCCTCCCAATAAGGACGTCCCTGAACAAAACGTTCAAAGCCACGAAATTCAACGATGTGTAAACGTGAATCGATCACGTTATTTTGATCATCCATTTTAATGGTCACTTTTCCATGACCTTCAACTCTTGTGACAGGTTCAATAGTTATTTTTCTAGCCATTTTAAATTATCTCCATTTCTTAGTCATATTTGAAAGCGTTATAAGGAATATTAGGTTGACGTCCTTCAATTAGCGCAACAAGCGCTTCCCAAATTAAATCAGCTCGAGGCGGACAACCCGGTAAAAAATAATCAATCTTAACAATTTCATGACAAGGATATACCCGATCTAAAATCATTGGCAATTCATCATCATTAGGAATAATATTATCGTCAACTGTTGGACTTTTTAGATAAGCCTCTTCAAGACATTCTCGAACTGGAATTCCATTTCGCATGGCTGGCAAACCGCCCATAAGTGCACACTCACCAACAGAAATCAAAATTTTGCAATTTTTTCGAAAATCACGTAGATTCTCAACATTTTCACTATTACAGCATCCCCCTTCAATTAAACCAATATCACATTGTTTACTGAAAGTTTTAATATCATCAATGGGCGACTTATGAAATTCAACCAGATCAAACAACTGAAGAATTCGCTCATCAATATCTAAAATGGACATATGACATCCAAAACAACCCGCCAAAGAGGCTGTCGCAACGATTGGTTTACTCATTTATTCCCTCCTTCAATATCACTACCGATAGGCGAATTATCATATTTTCGCTTACCAATTGGTGTTGAAAATCCGTGACCTCTTTTAAGAATAGCTCCAACAGGGCAAATATCCATTGCCTTTTGAGCCATTTCTTCACTTAATTCGTTTAATTTTGTTATATCAACAGAAATTTTAATGCTTTTCCCTCGTTTAACAAAACCAAAAATCTCTTGTTCATCTTTTGTTTTAACCCCACGCACACAACGTAGACATTGAATGCAGCGATTGTGTTCTAAAAACAAATGAGGCACGCTCGCATCAACTTCTCGATTGGGAAACAAGTAAGGAAACCGAGGAGCCATCACTTTGTAACGATAAGCTAAAGCTTGAAGATCACAATTCCCACTTTTTTCACATGTGGGACACATATGATTTCCTTCAACAAAAAGCATTTCAATCAATGCTTTTCTAATTTCATTAATATTTTCTGTATCATTTTCAACATCCATCCCGTCTGCACATATCGTTGTACAAGCAGTCATTGGCCTTCCGCCCACTTTGACTGTACAAACTCGACAAGTTCCTGCAGGTCTTAGACTTTTAAAATCACACAAAGTCGGAATATAAATTCCATTATCTCTTGCTGCCTCAACAACTGTTTGCCCTTCTTTAGCAACGATTTCTTTGCCATCTATTTTAATCATTATTTTATTTTCCATAACTTAATGTCCTTCCTCTATTTTAGGTTCACGACCTGCTGCTTTACACGATTCATCAACTGAAAAACGCAAATCAAATTGTGATGTGTAATCCGTATCCTTACGAACACGATCATTATAAAGTTCTGGAAAACTTTCTATCGATGTCAATAAAGGATTTGGAGATGTCTGCCCTAACCCACAACGAGAAGCTGTTTTAATGATTTCTCCCCATTCTTTAATCTCTTCAATATCTTTAGTTGTCCCATTACCGATAAGAATTTTTTCAATTTTCTTTTCAAGCAAAACGTTTCCTGCCCGACAGGGAACACAAAATCCGCAAGATTCTTCAACAAAAAAGCGCATGTAATTATGCACAATTTTTAGTAAATCTTGCTTCTTATTAAAAACCGTAAAAGCTCCCCCAGTTGGAACATCTTCAAAAGCAACTTTTCGACCAAAATCTTTTGGAGCAACAAATCGTCCCGAAGGCCCCCCGACTAAAACGGCTTGAGTATCCTTGGCTCCAGCAAGTTTAAGAACCTCTTGAATGCTTGTTCCAAACTCAACCTCATAAACACCCGGAAATTCTACATCACCCGAAACAGATAATAACTTAACACCTGTAGACTGCTCCGTACCTAATTTTTTAAACCAATCGGCTCCATGAAATAAAATTCTTGTGGCACAACCATAAGATTCCGGATTATTGACAATTGTCGGTTTTCCTTTATATCCAATTTGCACAGGAAAAGGCGGACGATTACGCGGCTGCCCTCTTTTACCTTCTGCCGATTCAATAAGAGCTGATTCTTCACCACAAATATAAGCCCCTGCTCCCATAATAATTTTAATATCAAAACAATGTTGGCTTCCTAAAATATTTTGACCCAAAACTTTTTTAGACTTCATTTCTTGAATAACTTTTTCTAAATGCTTTTTAAGATAAGTGTATTCTCCTCGAAGATAAACAATTCCTTCTTTTGATTCTATTGCATAGCCAGCAATCGCCATTCCTTCAAAAATAAGCTCTGGCTTTTCAGTCATTAAAACACGATCCTTAAATGTTCCCGGCTCCCCTTCATCAATATTACATATAACATAACGAGCATCTGCCTCTGAAGCACGACAAAATCCCCACTTCATCCCTGTTGGAAAACCAGCTCCTCCACGACCTCTTAAGTTTGATTTTTTTACTTCTTCTATCACATCAAGAGAGGGCATGCTTAAGGCTTTCTTTAAAGCTTCTCCACTTTTAAAATCTGAAAAGAACACTGGACCCTCTTTTTTTATGTTATTTTTAACTTCAGAATGAACGGATTCATTAGCATTTTTCCCATCACCAAGTTTCTCAACCATTTCATGGACTGATTTTCCTGCTTTCATCTCTGAAACAAGCTTTTTAACTTTAGCCGATGTTAAATTTGTAAAAACAACATTATTAATCAAAGCTGCAGGTTCTTGGTCACACATTCCAATGCAAGAAGTGGTGTAAAGACCAATTTTCCCGTTAGGATCAGTATGACCAAAACGACACCCGACTTCTTTTTCAAAAGACTCTGCAACTTCTTCGAATCCTTTTATATAAGATGTCGCACTATCATTGAGATAAACAGTGTACTTCCCTTTAGAAGTGTTAGTAAAAAAGTGATAAAATGAAGCTGTCCCTTCTACGGATATGCGCGACATTTTTAACTCACTGGCAACCTCAGTAATAACATCATCACTAAGATGACCCAAGCGTTCTTGCACATCTCGAAGGATATCCATTATCCTCGTTTTGTCACTACTGTACTGCTGGATGACTTCCTTAACTATACTTGCCATTTCATTCCCCAGTTAAAAGTTAGTAAAATACTCAATTATTAAATTGATGGCTGATGCAAAACAGCCACTAAATACAATCCACATTTCTCTCATTAATTTCTTTAAGAATCTTTTTCTTTTTTAAACCTAAACACAATGTTTTCTCTAGCATAAGAGTTATATCTATATTCTCAATATGAACATGATCAGGAACTTTAACAGACGCATGAGAAAAATTAAGAATACAATTTATATTATTTTCAACTAATTCGTTTACAACGTTTTGAGCCTGATGATCAGGCACACAAACAATGGCCAGTTTTATGTTTTCTTGACGAGCGACAGCAGAAAGAACCGATATGGGATAACAGTAACTGTCCTCAAATTTTGTATCTATCTTACTCGGATCAACATCAAAAGCAGCAACAACTTTAAACTCACTTTTATTTTTTGAAAAGTAACTCACAAGAGCTTGCCCAATATGTCCCAAACCAACAACACAAATATTAACAAAATACAGTTCAGGTAAAAGCTCTTCAATTCTTTCTAATAACTCAACAACATTATAGCCATTTCTGGTGTGCCCACTGTATCCAATAATCATAACGTCACGACGAACAATTGTAGGAGTTGTTCCAACATCAATGGCAATATCATGCGAAAAAACACGATCAACGCGATCTAAACTCAGCTTTTTTAAATGACGACGGTAAAGCAAAAGTCGCTCAACCGTTAATGCTGATATCATAAAAAAATCCCACAAAATTTAAGTTGTTATTAATTTCACAACAGTTGTTTATTGATGTACAGATATGCTATTGAATTCATTTTCATTTGTCCACTCAAAATTGAATCTTTCTATTATTATAGACAATGCATCCCAAAAAAATCACAAGACAGAAGTAATTTTGAAACTCAATCTCATTACGCAGTATTTTTTATTCATCTCATCTCGTTTTGCAGCAGCCACTATTCATCAAAGAACACAAACATTGAACAGAGAAAGCTCTTTACAGAACAAAGTATTGTGGCTAAATTAAAAAAAATGGAGCCAGATAATGCATGAACTATCTCTTTGTTACTCTCTTGTTGAACTCGCAGAAGCCGAATGCAACAAACACAAAGCCAATAAAGTCACTGATGTTTATGTTGAAGTCGGAGCGTTAAGCGGCGTTGAAATTGGACCACTTGAATTTGCATTTCCTGAAGCCATTAAAGGAACAATAGTCGAAAATGCAAAACTCCATGTACAATTTGTCCCTTTAGAAATTGCTTGCCAACAATGCCATAAAAATTGCTCTCCTGAACCAATTCATATCATTTGTCTTCATTGTGGTTGTAAACATGTTGATATCATCAAAGGTCGTGATTTTAAACTCAACAAACTCGAACTTGAAGAGCTCCAAAATGACAAAACCTCTGATTAGACTCTCCAAATTAATGTCTGAACAATCTCTCTGTTCAAGACGAGAAGCCGATGAATTTATTTCAAAGGGGTGGGTCTTTGTCAATGGAGAACAAATCACTGAATTAGGGTTTAAAACTTCACCAGAAGCTCAGATTACGCTTGATCCTAAGGCAAAAGAACAACAAAAAAATTTAATCACCATTGCCTTAAATAAACCGGTTGCTTATGTTTCAAATTTAGCTGAAAAAGACTATATTCCAGCCATTCGACTAATAAAGCCAAAACATCAAGACACAAGCTATCGATCATCGCTTGAGCTTCCTCATGAAATCAACAAATTAGCTGTTATTGGACGACTCGATATTGATTCAAAAGGCTTATTGATTTTTACTCAAGATGGACGACTCGCCAAAAAAGTAATTGGAGCTGATAGTGAAATTGAAAAAGAATATCTTGTTACCATAAAAGAAAACGTCTCTCAAAATCAAATCGATCAACTTTCTTATGGACTATCTTTAGACGGAAAAAAACTTAAACCAGCCATTGTTCGTTTGATTTCAAATCATCAACTTCAGTTTATTTTAAAAGAGGGAAAAAAAAGACAAATTAGACGAATGTGTGAACAAGTTCAACTTTCTGTCATCAGCCTAATTCGTGTCCGTATTGGAACATTAAAATTAGGCCGTCTCAAAGAAGGACAATGGAGATTTATTGAAAAAAATGAACTCAATCGTTTAATGAGTGATAATTCTTAAAAACAATTGTCCTTATCATTCTCAAAACAAACACTATAAGGAGCAAGAAGGGACCAAAACGCAGAACTGTTTCAAGGCTCCAAATGTCTGTAAACACACCAACAAGTGTATGCATAATAACAATTCCAACGGACATAAAGGATATAATATAAGACAAAGCAATATCAACGTGTTCTCCAAAAATCTCAGTACAACGAGCCAAAGCAATGGGAAAAAAAGGAGCCATTGTTAAACCCGTTAACACCACACAGTAAGGCTCATACCAAAATCCCAAAATCATAATTAAAACAGATAAAATCAAAGAGAAACTCATTACTACAGAGTTTTTTGCTGGCCACTTAATTAAAGCAAAACTTAATCGTCCAATAAACAATAGACTAAAAAAAATCATAACATATAAAGAAGCCTCTGATGTTGATAACCCCTTGTAGAGAGTCAAATACAGCGATAAACGCGTTGAAATCATAACTTCTGTCAAAACATAAACTGACATCATTAAAGCAAAAAACATTTGATGCAAATGAATTCTCAAACCTTGAATTGATTCAACCTTATCCACTGAACGAATCGGCTCAAACTTAACCCAAAACATGACAAGCAACAAAATCAAAGGAACTAAAGTGATACTTAAAAAAATCCCCCTCCAATCAAAACCGGACTTCAAAAAAAACCAAACAAGAAATGGCCCTGTTAAAGACGCAATCCCATACATGCTATGCAAACCCGAAAACGCCCTCCCCAAATACTCAATCGAAACGCTTCGTTTAACTAAAACATTTTGGCAAACCCCTAAAATTCCATAGCCTAATCCAAAAAGACAAGAAAACCATAAAATCATTTTATATGTGCCAAAAAAACCAAACCCCCAAACTCCTAACGCAATAAAAACTAATCCTATCTTTAATCCAATATAAGAATTCCAAAACTTAAAAAGCCAGCGACAAGCAAAGGCTCCCAGAAAAGAAGTCAGAGCCGCAATAGAAAAAATGAGAGACCCTTCACTATTGCTTAATCCTAAATCAGTTAAAATATCCGGATAAACAGGGCCACGAACATTATCTGCCAACCCCAAAACAAATAAACTAAAATAAGCAATCAAAAGAATAGGCCAATTCATGAAACGGACAGTACTTTATCTGCCATCAATCTGGCAACTCCCTTTTTGATATTGACAGTTACAAAATCAATAAAACATTAGAGTGTCTAATTGAAAAAAACTTTAATTGGATCATCTCGTTCGAAACGAAGTAAATCAGACATCATCTGTTCAATTTTTTTTGCTGGAATTGATTTGGTCTTGGCTATATCATCTTAGGAATTATAAATAAGATTACTCATGCCCTTTTCTTTCCAAGATAATTCATCCTCATTCAATCGTTTTTCAAACTCTTCAATATCCATGCGTCCTTCGACAAATAGACGCAATGTGGGGCTTCCATTAATCACGTCAATAGGACGTTTTCCAAACTCATACTCGTAATCAAAATTGCGCCAAATTTCATATTCAGGATATAGTTCTCGAATTGATTTTAAAAACAAAGCAATTAATCGATATGGCTTAAAAACATTAGGATTATAACTGAAATGATCTGTATGAATTTGAAGACCTTGACAGAGAAGACCTTGATGTTTGTGAAACGTAGGTTCAAAAAAAACGCGCCTTAAGACAACTCCTTTAAGCCATGCTTCTTTGATTTGATTCATTCGCTTCATTACGTCTGAAATAACAATATTTGGAGCTCCAAATTGCTCCAATGGCCTTGTCGTTCCTCTTCCTTCTGAAAAAGTCGTTCCCTCTAACAAAACAGTTCCCGAATAACAATGAGCCATATTCACTGAAGCTGCATTAGGGCTAGAGTTAACCCATGTTAAATCACTCGGCCACCCCAAAAAATGAGACTCATTGATTTGATATCCATCCATAGATAAAACTGTTAGTTCTACAGAAATTTTTAACTCTCGGACAAACCATTGAGCCAATTCTCCAACTGTTAATCCATACCTCATTGGAAATTGTCCTGCTCCGACAAAGCTTTCCCAGCCTCTTTCTAAAATCAATCCATCAATAAAACGTCCCGCAGGATTAGGACGATCTAAAATCCAAACTGCTTTAGAAGCTTTTGCACAATCTTCTAAAAGATACTTTAATGTCGTGACAAAAGTATAAATTCGACATCCAAGATCTTGTAAATCAAACAAAAAAACATCAGCCAAATCAAGAGCAGCCTGAGGTACTCTTCGCGATTTTCCATACATAGAAAAAACTGGAATATTCCATTCTGAATCAATAAAATCTTCAGATTCAATCATGTTATCTTGTTTGTCACCACGAAGACCATGCTGAGGGCCTATGGCACAAACAATATTAAAGTGAGAGTTTTCGGTTAACAAAGATAATGAATGTTTAAGATGTCGATCAACTGAACCCTGATGAGCAACAAAAGCAATTTTTTTTCCAGTCAATTGTTTACGATAAATAGGATCACTCAATAATCTTTCAATCCCTAAAGTGATCATATCACCTCCTGCAACTTCTCCTTAGCCCAATTTAAAGTCTCCTCTATTTCTTTAATGTTTTCAAGGTTTTTGTGTTTTCGATATCCATTTATCAAAAGAATTGATTTTCGAATTATTTCATTAAGACAAGCCATCTGATTTTCAGTCGGCAACGATGTTGACAAATAAACAAACTTCATCGAAAGTACTCGCCAGTAATCCATTGCAAAATATTTTTTTGATAACTGATCTTCATGCCCACCATATTTAATAATAACGGATTCATCAACAAAGCCAACCTCAAATCGAGAAGTCACCCTTAACCACAAATCATAATCCTCACAAACAGGGAAATCCTCCCTAAAGGTTCCTACCTCATTAAATAAAGCGCGCCTTAAAAGAACTGCTGATGGACTAATCAAGCACATCTTTAAGCAACGATTAAAAATAAAGCCCCCTGATTTTTTATGATATTTTTTTTGATTCAAAAGTTTCTCATTACGCATCCAAATTTCATTACCATGTACGATTTGACAGTCAGGGTTAACACGGACAAAATGAACTTGTAATTTTAATTTATGAAGCAACCACTGATCATCCGAATCTAAAAACCCGATCCATTCCCCTGTTGCCACTTGAATGCCCTGATTTCGAGCAGAACTAACCCCTTTATTATTTTGATAATAATAATGAACCAATTCACCATTTGAATGAAATTCTTGAATCCCTCTAATCACCTGAGCTGTTCCATCTTGTGAACCATCATCAATAACGATCACTTCAAGTGGTAGAAACTCCTGTTCTAACACAGACAAAACAGCTCTCTTTACTTGAACTTCTCTATTATAAGTAGGGATAACAACACTTATTCTCATGATAAACAGATAGTCAAAATAAACGACCACTTATGAACAGCTGCTTTTCTTAATTTACAACAGCCAATCTATAAAAAATTAAAACTAAAGATGTTTGTTTAACGCTTCAATAATACTTTCTTTTGGATGATTTCCAACAATTTGATCAACCTCTTGGCCGCCCTTAAAAATAATCAATGTCGGAATTCCGCGCACATTAAACTTTCCAGGCGTTTCAGGATTTTCATCGATATTGACTTTAACTACCTTCACTTTGCCATCTAATTCATTAGAAATTTCTTCTATCTTTGGACCTATGGCTCGACAGGGACCACACCATTCTGCCCAAAAGTCAACCAAGACAGGTAATTCAGAATTTAAAACATCATTTTCAAAACTTGTGTCACTTGAATTAACTATTGCCATGTTATTTCCTTTCTTAATGACTGCCACAAAACTCATCACTCAATGAGGTCGTAAAACAGCCATTATTTTTTGTTGTCTTCGCTTTAATCTTATTTTATAATCTTCACCATCATTATCATGTTCAAAAGAATAACTCAACTGGCGATTTTTCCTAAAGAATAAAGTGCTTTAACAAAAGCCTGTTTTTCCATATCTAAATGTTCTGCTTCTTCTGTTGTCAAAGAGTTTTCACTCTCTAAAGCCGCTGTAACAGAAGACTTTGAAAAATGAGCAACAGTTGGAGAAGGCACCCCAACTAAATGCTTCTTATAGGTTTCTGCACGCTGAGTATCAGAAAACGAATCTTTAACTTTATCATCCTCTAAACCTTTTTTTATGAAGACAGAATTCTGTTCTGCCTCTAAATGACTGGTGACAAAAATAAGGTTATCATGTTCATCAATGATTGTATTTTTAATTTTCTCGTATTTTTCAATCAAAGCGTCTGAATCAACACTCACAAATCTTGAGAGAATTTCTAAAAAATCATTAATTATAAATGGCTTTTCAATGAGAGCGTCAACTCTCATTTCCATTAAATCACTTGGTAAAATTTCAGCCCGACTAGAAACAAGAAAAATTGATTTGAATCGAAAACGATCAAACTCTCTTAACTTTCTCCCAATCTTTTGATTTGAAACCTTAGCCGTAGACACACTACAAACAAATAAATCAGGAATAAATGATAACATTTCATTGCTAAGAGTTCGATCTGAGCTTAATGAAATAACATCAAAACCCAGTTTTTTTAACAAACTCTCAAATTGTGACCGCTCTAAATAATCATCAGCTAATAATAATACTTTTATCATAGTTCTATTATATGTTTAAATATCCAAAATCGATAAATACTTTTTAGTAAACAAAAGCAATTCAACCTAAAGACCTGTTAAAATTTGCAACTAACACCATTTTTTCATCGAGTTTTACTCTAAAAGCCCTTCCAATTATAATAATTTCCTTTACTAATTTAAAAGATCAAATAAACATTGCCCTGCAACAAATTTATTCAAAATAAAACTAGACTAAAAAATAGTGTCATTTAACAACAGGCGTTAAATAGTGGCTGGTGTCGTTTTATCCAGACACTTAAAAAACTGGCAAATAGCAGATAAGTATTTAAAAATAAAAAGTAAATTTTCGCAACCGCCACCCGTTATCCGATATCCATCACCGCTATCTGATTCTGCTATCAACAAGTTTTTTGTTACAATCTTTCTGTTGTTGAAAGAATTGGAAAACGGAAACGGATTACTGTTAATTGTGAAAAAACACTGAATTCTATCTATAGCAAATATTGAAAGAATGCAGTATATTCTACTAGACTAGATAAAACGGCAACAGCCCCTATTAATTTGCTTAAAAAAAACAAAATTTCATAGTTAAATAATAGCTTGTGTAAAATAAGGAAAGTGCCTTTGAACAGTCACTAAATACTATAAAAATGAAAACTTTACTGCGTTTAAAAATTATTACTCCTTATCTTTTAACAGAAATGATTCCCAGCTTTTTGCTTGGAATAGTGGTTTTTATTTTTATTCTTTTGATGTTTCAAGCTTTACGATTAACTGAATTTGCTCTTATACATGGGGTGTCACCCAATAAAATTATAGACCTTATTACCTATTTATCTATTAGTTTTTTACCCGCAATTTTCCCGATGAGCCTTCTCTTCTCCGTTCTTTTCACCTACAGCCGAATTAGCAATGATTTAGAAACTCTTGCTTTTAAATCAATTGGACTAAGTGTTTTTCATATTGCATTTCCGGCCCTTGTTTTAGCTTTATTTGTTACCTTTATTTCATTACAAACTTCAACAAAATTAGCTCCATGGGGCAATCGACAGTTTGAAGTGCTTATCACTGAAATTGGAAACATGAAAGCGGCAGCAACAATTCGAGAAGGCACCTTTTCTGATGGTTTTTTTGACCTTGTTGTTTACGCCAACAAAATTGAATCAAAAACAGGACAACTCAATAAAGTATTTATTTTTGATGAATCTGATCGAAAAAATCCCATCACAATTATTGCCAAACAAGGAGAAATCATTCACGACCCAGATGCTCCTGGGCACTTTGCTCTCTTAAGACTATTCAATGGAGATATTCATAAAAAAAACCAATCTCATACAAAGATTAATTTTACAAGTTACGACATTCAAC
>CAYMLA010000001.1:17472-18415 GCA_964390785.1 uncultured Bdellovibrionales bacterium
ATAAAAAAAGAATTTCGAGAGAAATCTCCCCCATCGCTTTCAATAGATGAAATTCAAAGTCTTTTAAATGATCCCAAAATAGACTCCAAAAAACATCTCCGCATCCAAATAGAATGGCACAAACGACAAGCATTATCAATAATATGTTTTATTTTTGCTCTGTTAGGAATTGGCTTTGGAACTGTTACCAACAAGCGTGCCAGTAAAAGTGGCAGCTCTATTCTTGCACTTGTTATTATTGTTTTCTATTGGATTTGTTATGTTAGCTTTGAAAATATGGCTCTGAATGCTTGGTTACCCGTAGCCCTTGCTGTTTGGGCTCCAAATTTTATTTTCTCTATTATTGCAGCATGGAAACTTAAATCAGCTTGGTAGTTTTCTTCAAATCTCTTATTTCTGAAATAACAAATATTTATTTCAATCATATTTTTTGATTATGACATTGTTCGTCTTAGAAAATAGTTAAAAAATCCTTTGATCTATAGAAAGTTTTAAACATACAATTTTAATTGGGAGGGGCGATGTGGTCAGGGATGACCAAGGTAGTAAGGAAGCTACTGCATCGTCCATTTTTTATTCAATTCAATAAACACCCTCAAATCTTGAACATCTCTAATCGGTTGAACGCCTATTGATAGCAAATCTAAATTTGCCTGCATTGTTGAATCTCCAGGATGAGCGGGTATAACCGAGAGACTCAATCCATGTTTAATACAAATGTTTGCTGTTAGCATAGTTCCACTTCGCCGGGAAGCTTGCGCAACCAACAAACCACAACTAATTGAAGCAATCAAACGATTCCGTTGATAAAAATGATACTTTTTTATCACACAATTTAACGGATACTCACTTAAAATGGCACCACCAAATTCTTTAATGGATTCTATCCAAGAAGAAAAAGAAGACAAGAGTATTATGAAAAATATTCTGTAGAAGAATCTTC
>CAYMLA010000001.1:18425-18720 GCA_964390785.1 uncultured Bdellovibrionales bacterium
GCTAACCAATGCTAAATCTTTATTTTCCCTTATCAATTCAGACAGTTGAATATTTAACCAATGAAATGTATTTTCATTTAATTTTCTCGATCCAACAACGCTCAAACAGGTATAACTTTTCCAGCAAGGTTTCCCAATATAAGAAATAAACTGAGGAGGACAATCAACACGAAAGAAGCCAACAGGATAATCTTCATGACCTGGATAAAGAATATGAATGCCACGTTTTTTTATCCCCTCATACTCATTTTTGACTTGTTCAATTGTCTTTAAACTTACTTTTTCTTTTACACGA
>CAYMLA010000002.1:0-18507 GCA_964390785.1 uncultured Bdellovibrionales bacterium
GGGCAAGAATGACCTGAAAACAATCTGTAGGAAAACCAGCTTCTTTAAATAGTTTTTCGATTAAAAAAGCACACCCTGTAACGTTTTCTGAATGTTTAAGCAGAGTTGTATTTCCAGCAAGAAGAGTCGGAACAGCAAAGCGAAAAACTTGCCAAAATGGAAAATTCCAAGGCATGATTGATAAGATAACTCCGAGGGGTTCAAAGCGAATCAGGCCATTTTGAGTATTTTCATTTTTAATAACTTTATCTTTTAACCAATTTTGTGTGTGCTCGATGTAACTTTCACAAAGTTTTTTGCACTTAGCCACTTCCGAAAGAGACTCTTGAATTGGTTTCCCCATTTCATTTGAAATCATTTCGCTGCAGATTTGTTTGTTTTTTTCTAAAGCGATCGCCAATCTTGACATTAAGGCCAGTCTACTCTCAAGAGGACTATTTTTCCATTCATGAAATTGGCTATGTGCTTTATCAACACATTGAGTAATCATCTCAAGATCTTGATAAGAATACGAAGCTATATTTTTTTCAGTAAAGGGGTTGTGAGTATTAAATGAATTATTCATGTCTCCTCCTAATGACTGTTACAAAACAGTCCCGTTGATTGGCTTATAGAAGTCAGAAGAGCTTATAAAAAAGAATTTGATTTGACAAGGCTCAATCTTTGTTTTGAACAACAAGAAAAGAATGTGACAATTTGTAAAGATTGAGTTAGTAGTCTGTTTAATTCAATTTTTTAAAATCGGAGCAAATAATAAGATGAAAATTGCAATTGTTGGCTTACCTCAATCAGGAAAAAAAACTCTTTTTAGTCTTTTGACTCAGAGACAGGTTCCCTTGCACTTGGGTTCAAAAGAGATCGTAGAAGGAAAATCAAAGTTAAAAGATAAAAGGGTTGATGAAATTGCAAAAATTTGTCATCCACAACGGATTGTTTATGCAGAAACATCGTTTCTTTTGTGTCCAGACATTGATCCAAATAATCGTGAATACTCTTGGTTAAGTGAAGCAAGACTTTGTGACTTGGTTTGTCTTGTTGTTCGTGGTTTTGAATCTGAAGAGGTTTATCATCCTAAAGGAAATATTGATGTCGAACGTGATATTGAAGATTTAAAGCTTGAACTCATTTTTGCCGATCTTGAATTGGCTGAAAAAAGATTGGAACGACTGTCAAAGGATAAACGCGTAAAGAAGCTAACTCTTAATCAAGAAAGAGAACTGATTTCAATTGAAAAATGTAAGCAGTGTTTAGAAGAAGAAAAGCCTTTGTCTCAGTTGGAATTTTTTAAAGAAGATTTTGAGGCTATTCGAAGTTTGAATTTTATTACACTAAAGCCCTTGCTTTGGTGTGTAAATGTCGGGGAAAACAACATCTTAGCCTTTGAAAAAAAATATGAAAATCAAGATGACCGTTTTGTTGTTTCGGCTTTAATAGAAAAAGAAATTCAATCCATTGAAAATGAAGAAGAACGTAACTCATTTATGCTTGATCTTGGGTTAAAAGAATCCGGGGTAAATCGTTTAAATGAAAGAGCGTATGATTGGTTAGGTTTAATGTCTTTTTATACGATGGGGAAAGATGAAGCCAGAGCTTGGACAATTAAAAAGAAGACGTTAGCTCCTGAGGCGGGTGGAAAAATTCATTCCGATATTCAACGGGGGTTTATCCGAGTTGAAGTGATTAAGTATGATGACCTTCTTAAAGCAGGAAGCGAACAATCCGCTAAAACGGATGGAAAAATGCAAGTGAAGGGAAAAGATTATGTTATTGAGGATGGGGACATCTGTAATTTTCTCTTTAACATTTAGTGGCTGCTGCAAATCAGCCAACTTTAAGCGATTTTATCAAAGCTGTTTAAGGTTTTTTCCAGATTAAATCGTTCATTTTGTTCTTCATATTTTTTAATAATAAAAAATCTTTTGGGATCGTTTTGTTTTTTTTGAGCCATTTTTTTTAAAAAGTCTTTAAGTCGAACGACACTGTCATTGGTTTCTTTTTCTAAGTGTTTTGAATCAAGAAAATCGTCTTGTTCTACAATGGACTGAATGGGCTCAATGGCTTGTTCTAAAAGTTGATCCGACTTTAATTCCGATCCAGGATCATCTTCAGCAACAGGAATAGCAAAATGAGGTTTAATGGCAGAAATACTCAAAGAGACTCCTTAGTCAAAACAATAACGCCATGCATTATTATACCAGATCTTTAGTCGAGCGGGTTGTATTAATTTGAGACAAAGAACGAGTTGTCTTGTTATTTTATGCCAAGGGGAAAATAATTTTTGCCTTCAATTTTAAAGTACTCTTTATAAAATTCGAGGTACGTTTTGTATTTATTAAATTTTGGCGTACAGAGATATTCGAATGATTTTCCAAAAACAACAACGTCACGTCGGGTTTCTCCTTGTCGTCGAAAAGCAGGGAAATAAGCACACGGAGTAAAGCCAGAACTTAATATGCAATCAATTCCATAAACATCCGCGGCATCATTTAAAATTTCTATATAATAGACATTCTGAGAGCGTAAAACGTCTTGTACTTTTTTGTACATTTCAACAGGATTAACCTGTCGTTCTAAGTGTTCACTGATGATTGCAGCAAATCTCATTGACTCAAAAATTCGAACAAAGATTTGAACCTCCTCATGAGCGTCAGTGATCAGGCAGTTGGGATAATGAAACGGATAAAAGTCAACGTATTGAATGCATCGTTGTTTAATTTTTTTAAACTTTTCTTTAACATATTGGGGGGCACGAATAACTTCAAATTTCAAGTCATTTGAGTTTTCTTTCTGAGTATATTCACAAAACCGTGGCACAGTTCCCGTTAACACTTTATCTTGAGAAATTGGCAAGTCGTTCAAACCACATTGTTTTCTTGAAATCTGAAAAAAGGGTTCAATGGTCGGATGAAGAAAGAACGTAGATTGTCGTTTTTTTTCGAGAACATCAGAATAAAAATATGCCGTTAGACCATTGAGCTTAGTTTGATCCTCACCAGAAAGATTGGGGAAAATCCCCAAGATTTTAAATCCTTCTTCATGAGTCATTTCTTGTTCTTCTAACGTAAGGGAAAGTGTTGTCGTATAAACAATGTCGATTGGCTGTTCGTTATTTTCTAAAATGTGTAAAACATAATTTAAAGTTTCCCTCAATATAGATTTGCTTTCAGGAATTCTTGGATCAACCATCATACGTGCAATTTTGCAAATTCTTTGCTCTAAATCTAAATTCATAGAAATCAGAGTTCTTACCGTTCCATTGATTTCTCCGACAATCCAATTTGAATTTGGATTTAACATTGCTTGTTCAAGCCGTTTATAATCCAAAAACATTGGATCCGCCAATCGTTCAAATTGAGAATATTGGTATAATTGCATGATAGAAAATGCATCAGCCAAAAGGGCTTTTCTAAACCTCATGAGTTACCCCAATCCGACTATAATTAGTTGCAAGAAAATAAAAATAAAAGGAAATAAAAATTATACAAATTCCTTGGACTCCACACAGAATCATTATTGGCATTATATCAACAAGAAACCCGACTAAAAAAAAGCCAAATGGAATAACAAATGTAACTAATGCTTGAAGAATTGCAAAAAAGCGGCCTTTCATTTCATTTTCAATGACACTATGAAAGTAAGTTATCATTCTGACATTTAAAAGTCCCAATGAAAAACCTGAAATAAAAAGGCAAAAACCATAAAAATACATTTGAGCAAACGCGCCAGGTAAAGCCAAAAATAACCCAAAGAAAAATAAACATATCGAAGACATCATTAAAGCATTGTTTTTTAAACCAAACAAATTTGAAGAAAACGCACCAACCAACATTCCTCCTGAAATGGCGGCTTCTAATAAACCATAAGCGGTTGATCCTCCATTTAAAATCAGTTTGTTATAAGCGGGCAGAATGACTAAAACCGGTGCACCAAAAAAATTAATGATCGCAAATCCTAATAATGCTTTTTTTAAGAGCGGCATTTGTTTTAAAATTGACCATCCTGATGAGTCTAAAACCTTATTTTCCTCCGGTGAAGATTGCTCGTCTTTTGTTAAATCCTGATTTGTATTGAGCAAGAAATCACAAAAAGAGGATATTACATAGGTTAACCCATTTATTGCAATAACTCCTATAACTCCCAATCCAGCATAAACAATTCCTCCCAATGCCGCACCGACAAGATGAGCTAAAGTTTGAGTGGATGTATTAAATTGGATGGCTCTTGATAAGTCTTTTTGATCAACGATTTCAGGTAATACTCGATCGAGTGTCGGTATAATAAAGGCTGTAAATAAGGAATACAAAAAAGCACTAAGAAAAATTAAAGAAAGAGAAAAATTGTCACTCATATAAGACCACAACATGATGATGCTTAATGCAATCCCGAGTGCGTCATTGACTAAAAGGACAAGTTTTCTTGAGTGAGTGTCAATAATTTTACCAATTTTATTTACAAATAAAATTGCGGGAAGCGCCGTTAACACCATAAAAAAGCCGATGGTTGTGCCTTGTCCAACGTCCAAATAATTAAATAGCCACCACAAAATAGCAATTTGATACATTCGATTACCGACTTGACTTATCAGTTGAGAATTCCAAAGAAGCCAAAAGCTTCGACTTTTAATCATTGAAACCTCTCATCTTGTATTGTCTTAACTTTGCCTGTAATTTCGTTTCTTAGAAGAGAGCCCGGTGGTAAAACTTGAATTTCAATAATCAAACCGTGATTCTTTTTTTCTATCAAAATTGGGAATTTTTGATTGAGTGCTTTGATTATTTGATGATTTAGAATTTCTGGATCATGTTCCGATTCAGCCTTAATGGTTAATTGTTCGCTTTTGTTTTTATATGAGCAAACAAGTTGAATTAAGGAAATTGGAAAATCTTTTAAAGCCAATTGAATATCATCATAATTAATATTCATGCCACACACTACAATAATGTTGTCAGAACGTCCTAAATATTCAATCCTTCTTGCCGGAGAGCCACATTTACATGGAGTATCGATCCATTTAGCTTGATCTCCAATTTTAAAGCGAATTAATGGAAGTCCTTTTTTTTGCAAAGTAGTCACAAGAATATTTCCGACTTCATTTGATTTTACCGAATTCAATTGATCGTCTACAATTTCAATGTAATTATAATCATCAATAACATGATGCTCTTGATTTTTACACTTTGGGCATTGATAGGCAAGCTGTCCGGCCTCAGTGGTTCCAATAACTGAAGTGATGCTTTTTATATTTAGCACGTTGATTAACCAATCTCTGTCAGTTTGATTTAAGGGTTCTCCAGCATACATTATCTTTTCTAAAGTAAACTGAGAGTCCATTTTTTTTATTTCTCGCAAAAAAGGAATCAACGAACTAGGAATGCCTTGAATGGTGTTGAATTTAAAACGTTGCCAGACCGTTAAAAAAAAGTTTGCACTAGGAATCCCTGCAAACGGAAAGGAAGTTAAACCGAGCTTTAAATTAACATCATTAAATGAAATAAAACTGCCATACATTTCTCCGGCATTAAAACAATTTGCAATTCGATCCGATTTGTTTAAACCACAAGCTTTAAAAACGTCTACAGCATTATCGATCATTGCGTTCCAATCAGATTCATTAAAATAAGAAAATTGTGGCTGACCCGTTGTCCCCCCCGTCCGAGTGATTTGACCACCGAGGTTGTATTGATCGCAAGAATTTAGCATTTTTTTAAAATCTTCTTTTGTCATGATTGAAATTTTAGACAAGTCCGTGAGCGAATTGATTTCTAGATTTTTACGTTCATCATTAAAATCTCTTAATTGCCTCTCAATCACTTTAATTTGTTCCTTTTTATCGAGCAAATCAAAGGCTCGAATTGAGCTAGAACTTGAGTCTAAATGAGTAACAACTAAATTCATTAACTGTGGTAAATCATAAGCGCCATCATGGGGATCATCAATTTTACCTGAGGACATTTTATCTAAACAAACAATGCGCAAAGCTCCTTGATTGCCAAATTCATTTGCTAAGCTTAAGTGTTCTGTATCATCAGAAACCAACCCGATCGTTTGAATAAAACTTTTAAGTGAACAAAATTGTGGTAAAATTTCTCCAATGTCATCAATGGGAATTATTTTTAGAGTTCGATGCAAAGGAGAAGGCTCTATCTGTTGATCATTGTCTAAATAGACTGTCCAGTCTAAATTTCCTTCAGAGCATTTCAGAAGGCCTTCTTCTTTGATTTCAATGATTTCATAAAGTGATCTGATTTTTCGAATCTCTGCAGCCGTATTTGGGTCAATATTTCCACATGGTAAAATATGATTTTGATTTTCTAATTCTTCCGCCAAGTGTTGAAGCAATTTTTTTGCATTTTCTTTTCCTTGAACAAAACAAACTTGAGGGGCTGTGCACGCATTTTGATCCCAGAGGCTAAGTTCTTTTGCCAATTGCATCGCAATAAAGTTTAAGCCAAACTTGTTAATTCCCTTTTTTGTAATAAAGGCAAGGCTTAATTTTGGACCAAACAAAATTAAACGAGTGTGGGGTGAGAGATTATTCCGATAAGCTTTAACGGCGTCTTCGCCTCCCCAAACAAGAATTCCTTCAACTTGTGATTTTAAGGACTCAATAACATCGATTTGATTAGAACTATATGAAATTGGTATAATTGATTGGGACACAACATCTTCATATCCAAGTTCTCTTTCTGCTTCACGAAGGCTCTCAATAAAGATCGGAGAAAAATGCGTTTCTTCTGAGGACATTTTTAGTATTGTTACATTTCCTGTAATTAAACCTTCAACAATTGATCCTGCCGCCACCAAGAAGACATTGCCCGATAAAACATGAAGAACTTTGCCTAGAGGATGCCAACGCAAAGCCGTTTTATTTTCATTCTTGAATTTAAACCCTTCGGTTCGAGGAAAGGCCTGAAATTCAGTTTCTATTTTTTGTTTAAGAGCCTTTGTTTTTAAAATTTCAGAAAGACTCGATAATCCCAAGTCAATCATTTCAAAAGAAAATCCCGTAATACCAGGAAGTTTTTCTTGCATTAAAATACGAGCTTTATAGTTTGGATCATCCCAATATCGAGCAGCAGTGTTTAAAACACGTAAAATTTTATCTAACGGATACTGAGAAATTCTATCTTTTTGAGAGTTGGCTTGTTCAATAATTTGAGCAACATCAGAAACATTTTTAAGATTAATCATCTAAGAAACTCCTCTTTTTACCAATTCATCCGCTGTTAAGGCACAACCTTTATGTTTAGAAATTCCAGATCGACCAATTATTGTGAACGTGGGAGAATTCCAATCACAGTTACAGGGCTCATTATCTATTTTTGCCCAATCGGTCGATAAAATTGCTAAATTCGGCATCATGGTATTGTAAGGAGAAATGAGCTCTAATAGCCCCTGTTCTCCACGTGGCACCTCTTTATTGGTAATTGGATCACGAATAATTAAACGATTGTAAACGGGAACATGAAAGCGATGATGTTTGCATTCAAAATAGGGAGCACTATGTTCTGCCATTCCATATCCGTCCCTGATTCGTTCTACCGGGATTCCAAAAGCATCGGAACACATTTGTCTAAACTGATGACGAGAAATTTTTTTATCTTCTGCCGCTTTCCATCCTCCACCAGTTAAAATCAAGCTTTCCTCAGCAAAAGAAAACTGTTCTTTACCAAGAAATTCTATAAATTCGACCATAAATGAGGGCATTCCAAATATTCTTACGGGTAGTTTTTCTTCAGCATATTCGCGCATTATTTGTCTGGTTTGTTTTTTAGAAAAAACCCAATGATCTGAGTCGTCTTTATTAAGAGTAAAATAGGAACGATTAACAGGCGCAAATCGCAATTGATTATTTTCAGAAAATGCAATTCCTAAATCTTTTGCTTGTTTTGGGTTATAGCCGAACACAACATAATTACTGAGGTTAGGGGAGCTAAATCGTTCATTGTCAAAATAACCATCCATCATCTGTTGCACTCGATCAAGGCTCCCTTGATCAAACCAGATTTGGGTTTTTTGTCCACGAGTTCCTGATGAAGTGAGCTTAAGAACCGCCTTTTCTTCAGGACGAGAAATCAACAGATATTTTTTCATTGCACTCACTCCAAGAGCTGGAATGTCCTTTAAATCGTCCGGAGCTTTAAGTTGATCTGGTGTAAAGTTATATTTACAATATAGCTTTGCAATATCCTGGTTGTTTTTTAAATGATAACTTGCTAATTCTTGACAGGCTTTGACCATCAAGGATTGTTTTTCATCCGTCCAAACCAATGGAGAATCAATAACAGATAGTTTATCTGCGCTTTGAAATTTTATCATCAGACAATGCTCCTTTCGTAGTCCTCACGAATAATATTTAGTAGTTTCTTTGAGGTCGGGCTGGACAAAACAATTTGATCAAAATCTATCTTAGCAGGGCCTATAGATTGAAGCCGAAAACCTAAAACATTAGAATTTTGAAAAGGCACAAATCCTGAAATAAAAAACCCATGTCGAGAAAGATAATCATAGGCTTGCCCTACTCCTGGACAGTTTAAAGGCATTTCAACAGCAGCATAGTGATATCCACTTTTAATTAGATAACGCCAATCTTTTACAATGTTTTCTAACGCTTGAACTCCTGGATCTATTAATTTATAAATGACCGATTTTTGAACAGATTGCAGTTCTGTTTTAAAATGTCCCGTTTTGTTAAGTGGAAAAAATCGGGGGGACGGAATCCAATGGATTCCTAACGGCTCGAGAAGAAATTCAAGCATTTCACCTAACTTTATAGGCAATGCGGTTTCAGCTCCAAAAGGATGTTCAGTAAACGGGATAATTGCTAAAAGCATTGAATAGCGATCAACATTTTGAGGGTCTTCTCCAATTCCTAGGCTTTTTAACTGAGCTTGTGTTTGACTGATTTGACTACCAATGTGAATTGACATTTTACAATAGTTATATTTTTCAATCATTTTTTGAGAGTAGTCATGGTTTGTTACAAAATCAAAAATACAATAGTCCATTGAAACTTGTTTGGTTATTTTCATTATTTGATCAAATATGTTTGAAAATAAGCCGGATGATTTGATTTGTGGATTGACTAATCCCAATGCCGCTTCCCATATGGGAGGACTCTCATTGACTTTCAATAAACTCACATTACCAGCAATCTTGCCATCTGGTAATACACCGACAATTGAAAGTAAGTTTTCATTTAAAATCATTTGATCTATTTTTTCTGGGAAATAGACAAATTCGTTTATATAATTGTATTGATAAACATCATAAAACAATTGCGTAAGCCTATTTCCTTCTCCGACCTTTAAAGGCCGAATGGCTATTTCATTTATTTTATAGTTAGGAAATGAAAAATTGATTTTAGAGAGATTGCACTTTGTAGTTTGAGACATTAATCTTGAAACAATTGAAACAACTTGTCCCTCACGCCCAAGGTTTTCATAATAAATATCTTCAACATTCGTTTTAATGTTTTCCCAGTCCGTGATTTTTTCAAAAAAAACAGGACATCCCTTGTTGTGAATCTCCAAAATAAGTTGGTCCTCTGCTTTTTTTATTTTAAAATGAACACTTGATTTTTGAAGATAACCGGAATGACTTTCATTAATGACATGAAGTATTGCTTTTGCGGCAAACAAAAATTGAGATTTATTTTTGATAGGATAAACGTCTATATAAGAAGACAAAAAGCTTTCTATTGGCGCTGAGATTGATTCTTCTGGTGGAATAGAGATTTGCACATGAGATTTTATTGAATTAAACTCCTGTGATTTCATCTTTTTCAACCCTTTCATCAATGACCCTTATGAGTTTTCCCGTTCTTGTGTTCAGCGGAATGCTTCTAAGGGGATAAAATTCAATTTTTAAGGGCCAGATGGTTTGCTTTTTTAAAAATTCACTAAAAGATGGGCGATTTTGAATAAAAAGGGTTTCAAGTTCGTTGATTTTCTCTTGATCGTGTGTTTTTTCAAATTCAACTTCGACTCTTAAAATAAGCAAGTCTTTTCCCTCTTTTCTTTGTTTTTCCATTTGGACTGTAGCTGTGCATCCTTTAACTTGTGACACCAGATTTTGAATAAAATTATAATCAATTGAATCATAGCCTATTCTTAAAACATCGTCTCCCCGCCCAAGCAATTTAAACAAAGGAGTTGTGCGGCCACATTGACAGGGAGACTTAATCCACTTGGCTAAATCTCCAACCTGATAACGAATTATTGGAGTAAGGCGGCGAGGAAAAGCTGTGGCGTAGAGCATGCCAATTTCATCCGCTTTACAAGCCTGACCAGAATGCTGATCAATGATTTCAAGATAACATTGATCATCATGCTGATGAAACACTCCTGGTGGGCAGTCGAGACATTGATATCCAAGGTACCAAGTGTCAACAGTGCCATATCCAGGTGCCGCTATAATCGAAGTATTAAATTTTTTACGAAGTTCATCTCGATCAGAAGGGTAAATGTGTTCTCCTCCGTAAAAGACTTTTTCAATTGTTAATTGTTTTTTGGAATTTTGATGAATAAATCGCAAACAATTTAAAACGACACTAGTGATTCCAGTAAAGCAGTTTATGTTGTAGAGTTCGGTCACGGTTTTTACAAATTCAGGAGGGGTTTGATTTGAAAATGGAAAATTGATGCACCCATATCGTTGCAACGCTTGATTGATATGAGTATAGGTCATGTACAATCCGCCAACGGCAAATAGGTTGGCAACGCGGTCTTGAGGTTTTAATCCTAAGGCATAAAACCCTCGCGCATTAGGCAAATCAAGTTGTTGTAATTCATTGTCCGTAAATAAAGATGTTTTTGGCGTCCCTGTCGTTCCTCCACTTTGAAAGACTGTCATTTGATTGGTTTTACTAGATAGCAAAGAGTTTCCGCTAGGAGGCAAATTAAACCTTAGATCAGAAGATAATAACGGAGGAATCTTAGACAGAGGATTATCGCTATTTTTTTTAAATTCGTTTAGACGGTTTAGATAAAACGGCGTTTCCTTTTTTGAAAATTCAATATAATTTTCTAATTTTTTTTGGATTAAAAATTGTTTTTGATCCAGAGGCGTTGTTTCCCAATCGTCAAAAAAAGGTTCTTTTCGGCTGTCCCAGAGAGACGGATTTATCTTGATCACCTGTCATCTCCTCTCTGCTCGATGATTTCTTTCATTTTTTTCAAATTAAATCCCAGCGGAACGAAATCACTGCTTTCATCTGTTTTTATTGTTTTTGATAAAGGACTTGAGCTTAAGGGATTCATTGACTCAATGTTTGATTCTTTAAAATCTTCATAAAAAAGAGTCGGAAGCAAATCGACAAAGTAATTATTGTACGAAAAAAAAGAGTCTTCAACCGCTATTCCTTCAAAATTAAATTTTTCTTTTTGACCGTCTGTTTTAATAAAAAAATTTTCAACTTGATTGCTGTCAATTTGATAAATTGTAAATTTTTTTTCATTTTCTGGAAGCTCTAAAGCCTTTTGCCAAAAAGCACTTTTTAAAAAATCATGGATTTCAGGATTAAATTCCAAATTAATGATTCCATATTCATCACCGATATTCGGTATTACTGTTGTTGGAGGCGTTAAATAAAGCTTGGCTTGAAAATTATTGTTTTCTCCTTGCCAATTATCCCATCGAGTCCTCATTGTTTCGACCCACTCTCTAATTGTTAAATGTCTATACATGATAGGATCTATTGTGTGCCATGAACCATTTTGATCTCTAATTATTGTTGTAACATGAAAACGCCATTCTGGTTTGAGTGGATTTGACCTTAAATCGCCGATAATAAATAATTTTTTCACAGATTCAATCTGCAGCCCCAGACGTCTTGCCAATAAGTGAGCGGTCATTGCGCGGCCAAAGCAAAATCCGATCATCCCTGTTGGATCGTAATTTTTAACGGAACTTAATTGAGCCACGGAGTTATTGAACGTTTTATGAAAGAGCAACTGAATTTCTTCTGAGCTTAATCCTTCTTTTGCTTGCGTAATTTGATCATATATATTTTGAACCACTTCATTTTGATGGATTTGCTTGTCATGCATTTCTTGCAGATGCATTTGCCCATGAGTCGAATGAATGGCAATAGAACAAAATAATATTACAAATAACAATTGAAACAACATAATTAAAACTCCTATCATCCGTTATTTTCTTAATTTCGCACTAGCAATATAAAATGAACTTCACCTTGCTTCGTTTGCCGTTTTCAGTTTTTTTTTGTAATCAATTTCTCTAAAGCCTGATTTCTGTTTGCTGAAACAATCGCAACTGTTCTTATTCTCTATCATTAGAGAGAACGATAATCTTTAAGAATTCTCTCTTTTGAAAATCTTATAGGCAACAAAGCTGTAAACACGTGAAAAATTGATCGGTGACCATTTTGCACATTTTGTAATAATCACTATAAAATTTACGATAGTTTTTGTAATCTTTTTAACGTCTTCAGTTGAATCTATAAGAGTGAAGGTAATTGTAGTATTAAACCCTTACTACCTAGTGGCGGCTGCAAAACAGCCAACTTTTTCGTTGGCTTCGCTCAAATCTCACTGCGACGTACTTAATGTACGCCTCGCTCGATTTGAGCTCGCACGCCTCAAATTTGACTATTTTGCAGCCGCCACTAAGGCTGAGGCATGACAGCCAACTTTTTATATTATTAATTTTTTAAAAAAGGGCTTTTTATGATTCAATTTTTTTTAAAGACCAATATGATACTCAATTTTGTTCTTTTTTCTTTTGGACAGAGCCAGGCCAGCCAAACACAGAAATTCTTTGAATGTTCTGAACTTTTTTTGGCTTGCAATGTTCAATTTACAGACGCTCAATCACAAGCCCTCTCTGAAAATGCTTTAGAAACTTTAAAAAATAGTAATTTATTCGAAGAAGACGCTTATATGCCGGTTAATGCTCATCCGGATTTTGCCAATAAAAGAATTGACACAACAACAAATCGACCAGCCATCATTTTAAATGGTTCACCAGCCTTTGAGGTCTTTGCTAACAAATATCTAACAGCCCAAGAGCAATTGCATTATTCATCTGATTGGAAAACCTCTGAGTATCTTTTGGTTGGAAACGTTCTTCATGGAGACCGATTGTACATTGCTAAAATTCCTGTTAAAAAAGTTAAACAGCTCCTGTTTTCGTACTCTAATTTTATGGCTATTGCTTCTCACTTTATGTTACAATTTAATTTTGATCAAGATGATCAAACATCTTATATTGAACTAATAGCAGAAGTTCCCAGCAATGAAAAACTCAATTTGAGTGTTCTTAATGAACCACTAAAATCAAGCATTAAACTTAAGGAAATTTTACTTTCTATTGAAGCTACAACAATTTTAGACGGTCCTGATTATGACCTCTATGAAGCCATGGATGATAAATTTGTTAATGCTTTTAAAATTGTAACTCTTCCTACCCGCATTCTAAATCACTTTCGTTATTCTAATCCTATGCAAACCTTTCAAACTAAGTTTAGCTCGTCACAAGTTGAACAAATTTTACGTTTAGCCCTATCAAGATCAGATGAATTTCGTTTTAAAAAAATCTATCACACAATATTGGCCAACTGTACCAACCTCGCTTTACAAGTGTTAATGGAAGCCACGGGTTTAACCTTTAATGAAACCGAAGGGGACCTTGTTCATGCAATGAATCTTATTGTTTCTATGACAACAGATGAAAATGTTACCAATGAAGATCTAATTAAATTTCTATTGGAAATGTTGGCAAAGAATTATAATGTTGATTTAGAGAGCATTCCAGCAAAACAAATCAAAAAAATTGTAAAGTTTAAACTTCTTTATGAGCTTCTTAAGGGACATTATCAAAATGAAGACCTTCCCTTAGAAATTGAATCTTGGGCACAATTGCTTCCTGAAAATGTCGGTGTTGAAAAATTAGCTCAAATGACACCAGATGATCTAAATGATCTCATTTTAATTCTTCCTGACAATTTAGAAAGAGAGTTTTCAACTCTTCTTGAAACAAATGAATGGTTTACGTTGAAGTTTCTAACAAGTTATCCTGTTCTCTTTAAAATGCTTGGTGCTAATATGCATAGGTTCACTGATCCTGTTGATGGGGAAACCTCTCTAGCTCCAGAGGACGACCCTGCTTACGAAAATCATTATGAATTTGCTCTTTTGCTAGCGATTGAGTCAAATAGTCTTAGTCCTCGTTTGTTGGAAAGAAGTCCAAAACGTTTTGTTGGTTTTATGAATGAGTTGATTCTGGAAATCTCAACTCATCTTCCCGATGATGTTCAGTCTGCAGAGGATCTTTTTAAAACGACTGAAGGGGATCAAAAGGAATTTAGAGAAGATGTGCGCACCCCTCTGATTAATCATCTTAAAAATCGAATTTTAATAAAATCAAACTTCCTTACGCAAATTAATAATCCTTCTCTTCGCCCTATAGGATATCAAGTGAATACAGAAGATTTCGTTCAAATTTTTGAAGATCCTTGGAAACAAGCAAAAGAAGACATAAGTAGAGTTCTTCATAATTTTGGAATTGCTGTCACTCAAACGCTTGCAATGGAACGAACTGAACAAGTCATTACTCAATTGAGTCAATCTGTCAAAAACAGTTTCTCTGAGGGCTTGGGACGTTTATTGCAACAATTGTTTAACGGTGAAAACATTGATTTTCAAAATGTTGTTAACTTTACCTCAGGAGAAATGAAAAAATTATTTCAAGAATTAAATGATCATGTTTTTGAATCTGTTTTAGAAAACGATGGTGAATTTTCTATTGTTGTATTTCCAGAAAAGAATCGTTTTTTAAGTGATTTTGAAGGCGTTACTTTGATTCCTGTCGAAAACAGTCCAAAGTTTTTAAACTATTATATGGTGAATTCTTCTGAAAGCTTACCTCCAAATGTGATTGAATCCATCAACCAATCAATTACAGAAATAGATGATGCCATTGCTGATGAAAGCCCTTTAATCGTTCATCCTTTAGGAATAACTATTCGTTTTTCAAGAGCCGGTGATGAAGAAAACATGAATTTCGAAATGGTGATTGGAATGCGTGCAATAACAAAAAAACTTGGTCAAGAAACAAACATGGTTCGATTAGATAACCTTGTTATTCCTCGAAACTCGCATAATTCGGCTATGAGTTTATCTTGGAATTATACAGCAAAGACCGATTCCATTGATTCATTAAAAATTCGTTTTGGCAAACCTGAATTTAATACAATAGCTTCTATTGATGATAGACCTTCTGAACTGACCTGGTGGAAAAAGGCTTTAAATTGGATTAAATTTTGGAACTCTTTTATTTCTATTACGACGGTTGATCAACAGCAACTCCCCCATATAAATGGTTCAATTAATAAATATTTTGAAGGCAGTCCTGTTCGCTTTTTTATTGAAGGGTGTGATCTCGATCTTATTAATAGAAAAGTTGAAAATATTGATATCAGAACGGGATTTAGTCCTTGGAAAGAGTTTCGACGACAATCTAAAGAAGGAAGGGGTTTGTTTTCATGGATTTCTTGGCTCGTTGGCGCACCATCATGGGGAGCTGGACAGGCGAGTAAATTGTTGGGAGCGGATGTTGTCAATGCTGAAGAGATTCCTGATTATCATACGAGCATAAGACTCTCCCTTATATCAGACGAGTTTAAAAAAGAAATCAACAAAATGCTTGAAGTCCTATTTTTTTCATCTGAATAAATTGTGGCTGGCTGTTTTTCAACAGCCACTCATTAGCTGGAGTCCGCGTTATGAATAAAAAGCTTATTGCGCTTATTCCTATTAATCAGTAAGTTGAATCAAGGTGATGGTTTAATTAAACAGTGAGGTGAATTGATTTGTCTGATGAAATTCTTATCAACATTCGTCCATCAGAAACAAGAGTGGCCTATGTTGAAAATGGGATTTTAACTGATTTGAAGGTCGAACGAAAACGATCGCCGACTCAAGTTGGTGGTATTTATCGCGGAAAAGTCATTCGTGTTTTACCAGGAATGCAAGCGGCTTTTGTTGATATTGGATTGGATCGGGCTGCCTTTTTGTTTGCGGGAGACGTGCGTTCAGAGTTAGAGCTACAAGAGCTTGAGTTTTTATTTAATCAAGACGTTGATAATCTTGAAATTGAAGACGGTGGCGTTGAGGAAAAAGAACAACCGATTCTTTTAGATGGAGCCTTAGATGGACACGTTAAACCGGATCGGCCTCCGATTGAGGATATGCTTCATGAAGGACAAATCATTCTTGTTCAGGTTGCAAAAGACCCTTTAGGCACAAAAGGTGCGCGAGTGACAATGCATATTTCCTTGCCTGGGCGATATATTGTTTATATGCCAACGCTTCAACATCACGGTATTTCCAGAAGAATTGAAGAAAACTCCGAGCGGGAACGCTTAAAAGAGTTTATGAATAAGCTTAAAGATCATTCTGGGATAATTATTAGAACCGCTGGTGAGGGTGCGCCAACTGAAAAGTTAAAAGATGACCTTAAATATTTAAAAAGACTTTGGAAAGACGTTTATCGAACATATGAAAAGAAGAAAGCGGTTGGTTTGGTTCACTCTGAATTAGACATGGAATTAAGAGCTGTTCGAGATTTAATTAATGAAAACATTCGCACGGTTTGGGTCGATGATGAAGCTTCCTGTCGAAAAATTCATCGTTGGGTGAGTCAGTTTCTGCCTGTGTTTAAAAATCAAATTATTTTTTATCAAGATCAGAGACCCTTGTTTGATTTATATGGAATTGAACTTGAGATTTCACGATCTATGGAGCGGAAGGTTTGGTTAAAGTCAGGCGGTTATATTGTTATTGATGAAGCGGAGGCATTAACTGTTGTTGACGTCAATACGGGTCGTTATGTTGGAAAAAAAGACTTTGAAGACACCATTTTAAAAACGAATTTAGAGGCCGTAAAAGAAATTGCTCATCAGCTAAGAATTCGAAATTGTGGTGGTATTATTATTATTGACTTTATTGATATGGAAAAAGAGCTTCATCGAGAAAAAGTGCTTGAAGCCATAAATGAAGAATTAAATCGCGATCCCGTGCGAACAAATGTCATTGGAATGAGTGATTTGGGATTGGTGGAAATGACGCGGAAGCGAATTCGCCCAAGCTTAATAAAGTCTTTTTGTGAATCCTGTACTTATTGTGACGGCAAGGGATATATTAAACGAAAATCAACAATTGCTAATGAAATATTTAGAGAGCTCGAACGAGATACAAAAATTAAAAATCCTGAGTATTCTCCAGTTGTTCACTGCCATTCAGAAGTTGTCGATTGGATTTATGAGGAAGAAACTGAAACGGTTGAATTATTGGAAGCTCGTTTAGGGCGCTCCATTGCTTTTTTGACAAAACCAGAGTTTCATATTGAGCAATATGAGATTATTGTAACTTAGAAGATGTCTTTTTTTGCATCAAAAGAGTGCTCAGTTGGAAACAATTTCAATGTTTTTGCGATTAACTGCATAATGGATCGTTATGATTGACAAAAGTTCCGCACCGTGGCAGTAATGGTCGTCTTAATATTTGTTGCTATTGAAAAATAGAGCATTCGTTAAACAAATGAAAAACAAGCTATTGATGTTTAGTAATAATGATTGTTTTTAGAGCGATATTGGAGGAATTACGATGTATGCGATTATTCAAACTGGTGGTAAGCAGTATAAAGTCAGTGTTGGAGATTTGGTTCGAGTAGAAAAGCTCAATCAAGATTTAGGATCGGAGTTAACATTAACTGAAGTTTTACTTGTCGGTGGAGAAAAAACTTATATTGGAAAGCCAATTGTAGAAAATGCGAAAGTAACTGTTGTTATAACTAAGCAAGCAAAATCTCCTAAAGTTATTGTTTTTAAGAAAAAAAGACGTCAGGGTTATCGTCGTTTGAATGGGCATCGACAGTTTTTTACAGAACTTTTTGTTAAATCGATTGAAGCTCCAGGCGGTGAAATGAGTCAAACAGATAAAGAGGCTCCTATTATTGATGTTCATAAAGTTCGAGAAGAAAAAGCTCAGGCACGAATAGTGGCAAAAAAGGAAAATAAAAAGAAAAAATCTGAAGTAAAGTCAACTGTCGGTCAAAAGAAAACAGCAAAAAAGAAAGCTACAGTAACTAAAAAGAAAACTGCAAAGAAAAAAACGGCAGTAACAAAAAAGAAAACAACAAAGAAAAAAACGGCAGTAACAAAAAAAACGGCAAAGAAAAAAACAACGACAACAACAAAAAAGAAAACAAAAAAATAAATCGTGGCGGCTGCAAAACAGCCACTAGATAACGGAAAGGATATCAAATGGCATCGAAGAAGGCGGGTGGAAGCTCGAGAAATGGACGGAATAGTCCAGGACAAAGATTAGGCGTAAAGTGCTTTGGTGGACAAACCGTTAAACCGGGTACAATTATTGTTCGACAACGAGGAACACAGTTTCATCCTGGACAAAATGTGAAAATGGGAAGAGACCATACTATTTTTGCAGTTATTGATGGCGCTGTAATGTTTGAACGGTTCGATAA
>CAYMLA010000003.1:0-18213 GCA_964390785.1 uncultured Bdellovibrionales bacterium
GACATCACCCTTTCACGGTGAAGACACGGGTTCGACTCCCGTAGGGAACGCCACTTAAAAACATACTATTTTCAATTATTTAGCCAACTAAGGGGTTGGCTTTTTTTGTTTTTGGCGCCGTCTTCCTTTTACGATATAAATTAATGAGTCGTTGATGAAGCAACAGAGTGAATTTGCATAGAAAAATAGAAATGATTTGATATTTCCACATACGAGAGGTGAAAAGGCTTCCTTGGGAGACACTAAATAAAATGAAAAAATCCATATTTTTTGATCGAGATGGAACACTCATAAAAGATAAAATATATCTTAATGATCCTGATGATATTGTTTATCTTCCCTCTGTTTTTGAAGCTCTTAAACAATTACAAGATAATGGATTTGAATTAATTGTTGTTACAAATCAATCGGGAGTTCCAAGAGGACTCGTCAATCCATCAAATCTCCATAAAATTCATAATAATATTGAAACTAAGATGTTAAAAAATGGTATTCTTCTAAATAAATTCTATTATGCACCCTATTTACCTAGCTCCAATCATTATTTTAGAAAACCAAATCCCGGAATGCTTATTAAAGCCATCAAAGATCACAACATTGATCCGTCTCAAAGTTGGATGATTGGAGATCGTGAAACTGACATTTTATCAGGACTAAGAGCCAATCTTAAAACCATTTTTATATCTGGAACTGAAAATCCTAAAAAATTTAAAACAACTCCTACGTTTATTGCACAAAATTTACTTCTTGCTTCTCAATTTATTTTAACTCATCAATGATGTTTTCCACACAACAGCCACTAAATAGTCCCTAGTGCGAAATAGTGGCTGCCACTAAATGATACCGAAGAAATCTCATATTGATACGATGATTAAAAAAATTTTAATTAGAGACTTTTGTCTTAAAGTTCAACTTGCAAAAATCCGAATAGCCAATTGATCTTAAGTTTAGCCCTTGGTTGAGCTTAGAAATTTTAACATAAAACAGGAGATAAATTATGCTACGTTGGTTGATTAACTCATTGATAATTTTTTCTTTTTTGCTAATTGCAACACCTTCATTTTCAAAACAAATCACAGGCACCTTAATGGTTGTCAAGGGTGAAGTCACTGTACTAAAAGATAACAAAAGCAAAGAAAAAAAAGCAAAAGTTGGAATGAAAGTTCGTCAAGGTGACGTTATTTCTTGTGGAAAAGATTCACGTGCAAAAATCGTAATGGCTGATAAAAACATTATTCATGTTTCTCCAGAATCAAAATTATCACTCGATGAATACGATTATAAAAAAGATGAAAAAAAGGTTATGCTGAACGTAATTTATGGAAAAATTAGATCAAGCGTAAATCAAAAATATGATGGAGAAAAAAGTAAATTTCAAGTTAAAACACCTACAGCCGTTGCAGGTGTTCGAGGAACTGATTTTTTAACGTCATACGCCCCTCGAACTAAGACTTCACAAATCGTTACATTTAAAGGTCTTGTTGCCGTCGGAAGACAAGGGCCAAATAATTCAATTGTTAATCCCGTTATCGTAAAACCAGGACAATTTACAAAAGCAACAGCCACAACTCCACCAGAACCACCTAAAAAAGTCCCCCCAAAAATGTTTGAAAATTTAGAGAAAGAATCCAATTCAGACACTGACGATCATTCTAATGAAGAAACGAATACAACTGACAAAAAGAAAGAAGATAAAAATAAAGATAAAGAAGAAGCTGATAACGAAAAACAAGAAGATGATAGCAAAAAAGAAGATCAAGCCGATAACGAAAAACAAGAAGATGATAGCAAAAAAGAAGATCAAGCCGATAACGAAAAACAAAACAAAGAAGGCAAAAAAGAACAAGCCAATAGTGAAAACAAAAAACGCCCTACTTCAAATCAAATGCAGGATAATTCTGATGAAAAGTCAGATGAAGAACAAAATAACCAAGCGTCAGATAAGCCAGATCCGAAAGCAAGACCACAAGCTGACACCAAACAAGAAGGAAAAAATCCAAAGTTTAATTCTGTTTCTGAAGGAGAACGAAAGCCGAGTTCTAACATGACAGACAATCAAAATAAAATGCCCTCACCAGACTTAAAGATGAAAAATCCTGAATTTGTAGACCGTTCTCCAAATATGGTTGATACAAATTTAGACATTCCTGGACCCGACATTGGCCCTGTTTACAACATGCCAAATCCAATGATTGAAACTTATGTTCCACCCAAAATGGAAGATGTGATTGCAAAACAACCAGACAGTTATTTAGATCAAGTTAATGATACAATCAAAGACATTAAACAAACAACACGCATAAATATTGAAGTGATACAAAAATAATTCAACAGACTACTCGTACGTCGCAGTGAGATTTGAGCGAAGCCAACGAAAAAGTTGGCTGTTTTGCAGCAGCCACTTTATAGACCAGACTTTGAAAGAGGCCTATATCCAAAGACTCTTTTTTTCATGAAACCAACGTGATATATTATAGTTTAATTAACAAAAAATGTGAGGCATCTTGTGAAAATCATCTTTGTTTTTTCTATCTTCAGTTTTTTATTCACAAATTATTCTTATTCAGAAGACCAAAAATCCAAACTAAATATACACCCTGATAAAGCAATAAAAATCATGTATGCACTTCCAAACTGGAATGAAGACAGTAAAAAAATAGACACTGCTGTATTATTTGTTAAAGATTCAAAATCAAATCGAATTGTTCAAATTGAATTACAAGAAAGCGAACCTGACTCTTCTATTTTCTCTGGTTATTTTTCATTGAATTGGAATAAAAAAGATCCAATTAATCCACAGGTCTATATTCCACCTCGAAATTTTGATCCTAAAAAGGATAACTTTCAAAATATTTCAAAATTAATTTCAAATGGAACTTTAAAAAGAAAACCTTTTGTTTTAAAAAAAGATGATGACGGATTTCAAATGATTGATGTCTATGACACTAAAGCACAGGCCTTAGCCGCTTACTCTGCATACGTTGAACAACTCAAGTTAAAAAAAGATAAACAAAAACCTAAACCAAAAATTCAAGAAGAAGATAAACAAGCCGCTATTGAAGCAGCAAGAAAAGCATCTCTTGAAGCTGAAAAAGAACGACTTGCTCAAGAAGGAGCAAAAAGAGAAAGTGACAGAATTCGAATGGAACAGCTTGAAAAACAAAAAGCAGAAGAAAGTGTACGAAAACAAAAACTCTTAGCAAAAAAAGAAATCGAACTTCGAAAAGAAAAAGCCAAAAAAATTGCTGAAAAAGCACTTGAACATTATCAAAAAAGTGACTTTAAAAAAGCATCAAGATTTTTTGAAAAAAGCATTGAACTCGATCCAAGCAACCAGCAATATTACTACCAATTTGGTGTGTCACTCTATCGAATTGAAGAGTATAACAAAGCCTTGGTTTATCTCCGAATGGCCGAAGGGTCTTCTGTAAATTTGGTTGAAAAAAACTATTTTATTGGCCTTACTCATTGGCGATTAAAAGAATACAAGCCAGCTATCACTGCTTTTAATGAAGTTAAAAAAGCAAATGATCCAGTCATGTCACCAGCAGCCGCTTTTTACATGGGAATAATTGAATTTTCTGATGAACATCTTGAGGCTGCAAAAACTGAATTTGAATTTGTTCTAGATCATTCAAAAGATCCTAAACTAGATAAACAAGCAGAAGAATACATTGAAAAAATTCTTGCAATCATGCGCTTTAAACAAAACCAAGCCACAAAGTTTCTTTTAACCGGAATGTATGGTTTGGGGTATGACTCAAACGTCAGTCAAAAATCCTTAGATCAGTTAAGCACAGGAGAATCCCCAACTGACCTAGTTGGTATTCGTAACACTTTAATGTTAGGATTAGAATATCGTCCAATTTATGAAATCAACCATGAATTTAGTGCTAAATTCATGGGAATCTATATGAAAACTTATGACTCTGGTTTTCAAGAAAAAACAGACTTTGATAAAATTGACCCAACTGTTTTATCTCTTGCTCTTCCCTATAAATACAAAGGAAAATTATTTGAAAAAGCTTATGTTCTAACACTTTCTCCAGGCTACGAAGTGATTCAGATGGACCCAGAAGCAACAGGTTCCCGATCAGACTTAATCCGATCGGGATTCCTCAATATTGACAATCTTTTTGTTAATAATGAAAATTGGATTTCTATCTATAAACTAGGAATAAGAAGTGATGACACTACTAATGATTCAGATTCTGACGCTATTAAATATTCTCTTGCTTATGATATGATGTATTTTCTTAACGAAAAGAAAAATAAAATTTTACTTGGAACACTTGCTTATACCCTAAACAGCGCAAATGGTGACGACAGTAAGTTTAATAAAATGAACCTTTCAATTGGTTATATTGCACCTTGGATTTGGGAAATGACTTGGAACACCAAGCTCTCATACTATCAACAAGCATATCCAAACCACAGCTCTGATCGAACAGATAACAATGCTTCATTGGCGTTAGGATGTTCAAAAGCATTTACTGAAGCCCTTCAATCCTCACTATCGTTAAACTACACCAGTAACACTTCAACAATTGAGTCTTCAACTTTTGACAAATACTCACTCACTTTTAGTTTAATTTGGAATAAAGGATTTTAGGTTTTCCAATACAATACCATCAATCATGTATCATGTATCATTTTGAAATGTTAAACGTTTAGTCTCTTTTATTAAGTTCGTCATTTATCTTGGATCAGATACAATTAACAATGACTTTGTGCGGCATCTATTTTGCTTTATATCAAATTAAGAGAGTAGGAGGTACCGTATGAAATTTAGAAATATTAAACTTTTTTTTATGATGAGTTCTTTTTTTATTATCTTTCTTTTTTCGTTTCAAAATTGTAGCAACGACCTTGGCTTTGATGAAGAGAACTTAATTGAACAAGATGAACAAATTGATTCATATTCACATCTTCCATCAGAATATAATTTTAATAACAATGATGACATTGATTCAAGCATTGATTCAAGCATTGATTCAAACAACAGATTAAACACAAATAGAATTAATCTCATTTCTCAAAACTTTCCACAAACAAGAGAACTCAATCAAATTGACGACAGTTCAACTTCTTCTATTGACAATCGCCCAATTCCACAATCTATAGATGAAGCTGTTCGACAAAATGTTGCTTGTGAAGTTTTATTTACTCACAACAAACAATTTGCTTACACATCAGAATTTCATTTCACTGGAATTGGAAGTGACATTCTAATAGGAAACGTTGGAGAAGTTAGAATCACTGGTATTAGTGATAATATTATGATCGATGGTGCACAATTTGTTGACATTAAGGGAATTCACGGTTCTGTTTGTGTCAAAGCCAATGAAGTTGATTCTGTGACTGGTGTTAATGGACATCAGGACGGAGATATAGCCATTATTTCAGCAAGCTCTAATTTAGGACAAGCAAACACAATCAACGGAATTAGTCGATCAGACATCGTCATCAAAAACTTTAATGTCAAAAGAATCATCGGTGTTAAAAGAAATATTTATGTGTATGGTGGAACCATCGATGAAATTGTAGGAATTACCGAAGAAATTCATCTTTTTGGCGATGCCCATATAAAATCCATCAACACCGTTGCTAAAAAAATTGTTATTCATGATCAATCCACTATTGGACATGTAAATGGAATTGTTGAAGGAGTTGTATACAAATAACAACTCGCTGTTTTGCAGCAAGCACTATTTAACGAACGTGTTGACAATACACACGTTCTTTTTGTTTAAAAATATCAGTTGAAATTTTATTCACCTCATCAAACTGATATTGATCCCAAATCGAATAATTTTGAATGGAAACTTTTAAAAAATTTAGATAATTATTTTGGTTTTCTAAAAAACCCAAAAAATGAAGAAGCTTTATGTCAAAATGAAGAGACAGTCGTTGTGATTGTCTCTCATCAAAACAAGTGCTTTCATCTAAACACAACAAGGCTTGTCCCAATAAATTAAATACATTATGCAAATCAGTTGTCCCTTCATAGGAAACACGATCAATTGTTTTTAAAAAACGAAAAGCCAATTCTAATTTCTTATAACTTATCTTAATCCCAGAAAATTCTCGAACAAGATCAGCTTCAAGTAAATGAATATAGCTCGACTCTTTATTGACTTGAACTGGTTTATAATAAACATTTAAAACATTTAGTGGTTCTAGTATTCCCCCGCCAAAACGCTTTCGACTTCGCAAGGCTCCTTTAGCAGAAAATAACACCTTTGACCCACTTGAATCAATTGTAGAAAGTAAAAGATCAGACTCTCTTAGTTTATTTTTTCGCAATACAATCACCTTATTTTGCTTCAAACCGTATAACTCCAAAAAACACAAGCGGAAGAAAACAAAATCAAAAGAGCCAGTAAATCAGAAAAAACTGTAAAAAACGGAACCGCAGCCAATGCTGGATCAAAAGACAATCGATTTAAAATAAACGGAGTACTCGATCCCAAAACCATAGAAACAATAATTTGTAAGGTTAAAGCTGTTGTGATTGATGTTACAACAAAGAAATCCCCAATATAAAAATAACTTAAAACAAAAACAAAAACAGAAAATATCAACGCAAAAACCAAGCTCAATCGCAATTCACTTAAAATATGTTCAAACAACTCCCATCGCTCCAAATGTCCCAAGCGACTAATTCCAACAGAAACAGTTAAAGATTGATTTCCCGTCGCAGCTCCTAAAGAAAATATAACTGGAATAAAGGCTACAACATGCCAAATCAAAGCACTCTCATTAAGAAATTTGTTTTTTAAAAAGAAATAAATTAATAAATACCCAACCAACCCACTCAAAAAAGCAATTCCTAACCATGGAAGACGAACTTTAAGATTGCTTAAAAGGTTTAAATGATGAGAGGTCACTCTCCCCATTGCCATTAAATCTTCTTTACCTTCAGCTCGAATTACATCAATAACGTCATCAACAGTAATAACTCCCATAAGCAAGTTTGAACTATCAACGACAGGAATAGAAAGAAAATCATAGCGTTCAACGACACGGGCGACATCTTGTTGATCCGTATCAAGATCGACACTAATCACATCTGTTGACATAACATTTTTCAACGTTTCAGTGGGATTCGACAAAAGAAGTTGTTTTAAACTTAACACACCAATTAAGTGTCCTGTCTCATTAACAACATAAACATAAAATGAAATCAGATTATCATCTGCTCCGGCTTGAATTTGCCCAATAACTTCACTCACCTTTAAATCTTGACTGAGAGCCAAAAAATCAGATGACATAAGTCCGCCTGCGGTATCATCAGGATAACCAAGAAGATCAACTACGTCTTCTGAATCTTCTTGATTCATATTCGATAAAATTGAATTTGAAAATTCATCTGGCAGTGCCCTTAATAAATCAGCCGCATCATCGGATTCCATATGACTGACTAAACGCTGTGCTTCTTGAGAAGTCACAGTCAGTAAAATTTCTTTTTGAGTCGGAGGACTCAAATAACTCAAAACTTCCGCTCTTTTTTCAACATTTTTTTCCAATTGAAAAATTTCTAAACGTTCATGAGGAGCAAATGCATCCAATAAACTCGCTATATCAGCCGTATGAGTTTTTTCAAAAATTTTTTGAATATTTTTTAATGCCCCACACTGATAGAGTTTTCGAATAGAAACTTTTAATAACTTAAGTTGACCATCAATCATATTTTGCTCATCCCACCAAAGCTGCCTGATTCAAAAGCAGTTTAAAATTGTCTCTTTTTATCATCACAAAGACTTGCTGCGCCATGAATGATAACTAAATCAATAAAAATTATAATGAATCACTTGAATTTTTAACCCGTTCTCGTTAGAAAAATCAAGTTGTTCACAAATAATTTTTTTGGATTGCTAAAAAGACACCTCTTTTTCAATAAACACTCAATAAGGAGTAGGTATTATGAATATTTGTATCGTCGGAACGGGTTATGTTGGCTTGGTCGCAGGGGTTTGTTTTGCTGATGCTGGACATCAAGTGACTTGCGTTGATAATGACTCTACTAAAATCAATAATCTTAAAGACAATATTATTCCTATTTATGAACCTGGTCTCGATGATCTTCTTAAACGAAACCAACAACGACTCTCATTTACAACTGATTTAAAGCAAGCCATCAACGATAACGAAATTTTATTTATTGCCGTCGGAACTCCTGAAAAAGAAGATGGAAGTGCCGATCTTTCAGCCACAATGTCTGTTATTAATGAAATCTGTCATTGTGCCAAAGAAAAAAAGTTTGTTGTACTTAAAAGCACCGTCCCTATTGGAACGGCAAAAAAAATCACTCAACACTGTCAAGCCAATAGCAGTAGTCCTATTGAAATCATCAATAACCCTGAATTCCTAAAGGAGGGCGCAGCTATTGACGATTTTTTAAAACCAGATCGCGTTGTCGTGGGATGCAGCTCTCAACAAGCAAAACGATTGATGTGGGAAATCTATGAACCTTTTTTACGTAATGGTAACCCCATTTACTTTATGGACAACACTTCTGCTGAAATGACCAAATACGCTGCCAATGCTTTTTTGTCTGTTAAAATTAGTTTTATAAATGAATTAGCACAACTTGCTGATAAAATTGGTGCAGACATTAATGAAGTCCGAAAAGGATTTACCTCTGACTCTAGAATCAATCCTTCTTTTTTTCATCCAGGATGTGGCTTTGGAGGCAGTTGTTTTCCTAAAGATGTTAAAGAATTGATTTACACTGGAAATGAAAATAATATTCCTATGCAAGTGGTTACGGCTGCTGATCAAGTCAATGACAAACAAAAGACTTATCTTGTTGATTTGGCAAAAAATCATTTTGGAGACCTTAAAGGAAAAACAATCGCCATTTGGGGTTTAAGTTTTAAACCAAGAACAGATGACGTCAGAGAAGCTCCCGCGCGATATATCATTAAAGAATTAGTCCAATTAGGGGCTCAAGTTAAAGCCTTTGATCCAATTGCGATTGAAAATGCACAAAAAGAATTTGATGCCCCCTTTGAAGCCTCCCCAACAGCTCTTGATGCCGTTAATAAAGCGGACGCTTTAATGCTTGTCACTGAATGGAATGAATTTCGAAATCCTGACTTTGATGAATTAAGAAAACGACTTAAAAACCCCGTTATTTTTGATGGTCGTAATGTTTTTGATCCAAACAAAATGAAAGAACTTCGCTTTGAATATTATTGCATCGGACGTCAACATTTTTACAAATTAGACTCCTTTGGAGCATTATGAAGAAAAAAACGGCTTTAGTTGCAGGAGGTGCCGGATTTATTGGAAGTCACCTCTGTGATTTATTAGACGAAGAAAACTATCATTTAGTCATTGTTGATAGTCTTATTACCTCTTCTGAATACAATATCACTCATCTCGTTGAAAAAGGGCACACTTTTTACAATGCTGACGTTCGCCAACCTCTTACTATTAATGAACCCATCGACTTTATCTATAACTTGGCTTCACCAGCATCTCCTATTGATTTTAACCCGCTTGCTCTTTACATCATCGAAACAAACACCATTGGTCATCAAAATTTATTGGAGTTAGCAAGAAACAAAAAGGCACGCATTCTTTTTGCCAGCACAAGTGAAATTTATGGAGATCCTATCGAGCATCCACAAAAAGAATCTTATTTTGGAAACGTCAACACAATTGGTCCTCGAAGCTGTTATGACGAATCCAAACGATTGGGAGAAACTCTAACGGACACATACAAAAAAAAATTCAATTGTGATACTCGTATTGCCCGTATTTTTAACACTTATGGTCCAAGAATGCGTCCTAACGACGGGCGTATTTTTCCAAACTTTTTTTCTCAAGCTCATGCTGGACAACCTTTAACAATTTATGGTGATGGAAAACAAACTCGAAGTTTTTGTTATGTCAGTGATCTTATAAAAGGACTCTATCTTTTAATGATGAGCGATGAAACTCGACCTGTTAATTTAGGCAATACCGAAGAAATGACAATACTTGAAGCCGCAAATTACATTAACTCGATAACAGGAAACAACGTCGAACACAAATATATCCCTATGATGGAAAACGATCCCCTTTTAAGACAACCAGACACATCCAGAGCAAAAGAGGTTCTTCAATGGGAACCTCTTATTGATTTTAAAGAAGGACTTGAAAAAACCTACACCTACTTTAGGCAAATCTTACAAAAAACTTAATTTTCAAAGGACTGCAACAGTTGGCTGTTTTGCAGCAGCCATTAAATAATAAAACTTTTAAAATCCAAAACCCAACATTAGTTTCACATATGTTCCACCCATATCCGGCCCGTCAACACCCGAATCATCTTTAAATTTATTAATTGCATAGCCCAATTCGCCACCAACCATTAAACCAAGAAGCTTTCCTCCGCCTTCAACGCCAATCGTATAATTAAGGCCATCGTTTTCCGCATCAAAACTGGCTTTATTCGATCCAATTGCAAGATCAACTGTTGCCTTTTGACTTAATCCAATTGATCCAATAACACCTAAAAACAGCAATGTATCAACAAATCTTTTATTAATTAAAACAGATGTCCGTGTCGTTTTAACTTCAAGTTCAGTATTGAGTGTACTATCTTTAGCTTTTGCTCCCAATTGCTCATAACGCAAGCCAAAACCAAACGGAACCAATGGTAAATCAACAAGCACATCCGCACCAAAACCAGGAAGAGCTTTAATTTCCGGAAACCCCTCTCCAACATCAATATTTGTTTGATGAGCCGCAATATGCCCTCGTAATTCAATCAACGCATGAGCTGGCCCCGTCACAAAAACAAATCCAAAAACTAAAAGTAAGAGATACAATTTCATTGAGATGCCTCCTGTAAAAACAAAGTTTCAAAAATATACACTCGAATAACAAATTAAATCATTACTTCATTCTTAAAACAATTAAACCCTTTAGTACTTTTGCGTTGCATTATCCTGCTTTTAATTCCTCATTACTTATTAATCTGATAAAGTTCTACGAATTCTCATTCAAAGCTTGTTACAAAACAATCAAAGGAGGCTTTCATGGCATTAACTTATTCCCCCGAAGTTGAAATTGGAACTCCCTGCCCAGATTTTAGTCTTTTGGCCGTCAATTCTAAGCGATACCAGCGATCCGATTTTAATCAAAGTCAAGCCCTTGTTGTGATGTTTATTTGTAATCATTGCCCTTATGTTCAAGCGATTGAAGATCGACTGATTCAACTTGGACTTGATTTTTCAAATCATCCCGTTTCAATTATTGCGATTTGTTCTAATGACTCACAAAATTATCCCGATGATTCTTTTGAAAATCTTAAAAAACGATGGGAAGAAAAAAAATATCCTTTTCCTTACCTGTACGATCCCACACAAAAAACCGCTAAAGCTTTTGGAGCCGTTTGTACACCCGATTTTTTTGTTTATGATAAAGATCAAAAACTAGCCTACAGAGGACGCCTTGATGATTCGTGGAAAGATCCAAATCAAGTTCAATCTCAAGATCTAAAACAAGCCATTCTCTCGTTATTGGAAGGCAAAGCTCCTCAGAAACAACAACATCCCTCAATGGGATGTTCTATAAAATGGATAAGTAACAACTAACTATCCCACATTAATAGTGGCTGTTGCAAAACAGCCACCTTTTTCGTTGGCTTCGCTCAAATCTCACTGCGACGTACTTAATGTACGACTCGTTCGATTTGAGCTAGCACGCCTCAAATTTGACTATTTTGCAACAGCCAACCACTTCCAAATGGGTACAATTGAAACTTGGCGCTGACCGATAGATTCAGTGGCTTCCTCATTTAATGTAATAATTGTCAAATTTTTAACTTTAAATTCTTCCGCACCCTTTAGAAGAGCGTGAAATTCTCTTTTTTTAGTTTTTTCATTTACAAGTGATGATGAAACTTGAATTAAGTGGGTGATTTGTCGCCCTTGGCGTATAGCAAAATCAATTTCATAGGAGGACGTCGTAATATAATAAAGTTCCTGAGCTCTTCGCTTTAATTCTATGCACACAAGATTTTCTAACTTTCTTCCGCGATCAACCGTATTTCTCCCCAAAATAACATCTGCCAATGCCACATCAATAGAATAGAATTTTTTTGGAAGGGAAATCCTTTCTTTCACTTTATGCGAGAAGGGTTCCAGCACAAAGCCTAAATAAGTCTCTTGAATATAATCGATGTAATTTTTAACCGTGTTCAGACTGTTGATTGAGGAAACCCTTTTAATGGACTGATAGGTAAATTGAGTCGCATAGTGGGAAAGAATAATTAAAGAAATTTCTTTTAATGCTTTAATATTTTTAATATGTCGTCGTTGAACAAGATCACGGCTGATTATCTTATCGTAAAGTTCTTTAAGATAAGCGGATATAAGGCGTGAGTCAGAAGGGTACTGGAAAAGTTCAGGAAAACCGCCTCGTTCCAGATACACCATAAATAGAGATTCAAGCTGCAACCTTTTCTCCGTGGTCAGTAAGTCTAAATTTTCAAATGAAACCTTATGAAGAGATAAAAACTCAGCAAAAGAAAAAGGGAAAAGCTCAAGATTTAACTGCCGGCCTGTTAGGTGAGTGGAAAGTTCTTTGCTCAAAAGTTGCGAATTACTGCCTGTTAACACAATATTTATTTTTTTCCGATGGAGCTTGTTAACAAACAACTCCCACCCTTCAATATTTTGAATTTCATCCAAAATTAAATATTCCATGTTTGGACATATTTTTTTCCCCACCAAGAAGAGTTCATTGAGATTTTCAACTTTGAGCTGAGCCAAAACTTCATCATCAAAATTCATATATAGAAAGGGCTTGTCTTTCAAAACTTGAAGCGCCAACGTGGATTTTCCTGAGCGGCGAATGCCCATAATCACTTTAATAAGATTTGAGCGGAGAAATTCAGCTACAGTCGCTTGTTGTGAGCGAGGTATAAGGGAGGAATCATGCAAAACTTTTTTTGCATCTTCTTGTTGATCAACTAAAATGGCGCGTAAAGTGTCTGTATTCATAATTTATAGTTTGACCTGTAGACAGGTTAAACTCAACATATTTTGACCTGTAGACAGGTCAAACTTTTAAAACGTCTTATCCATCTGAAATTACTTATTATTTATTGACACATCACATCTCTATTTAGTGGCTGTTGCAAAATAGTCAAATTTGAGGCGCGCGAGCTCAAATCGAACGAGTCGTACATCAAGTGCGTCGCAATCACCTTATTCCAGTTTCAATGGGTGGAGATAACAATCCTCGCAATATTCGCCTGGCTTGTCGCAATTGTAATAATAGAGCGGCTTTAATATGGATTTTTTTGAGAAATACCCTGATGAGGTCGATATTTAAATGATTTTGCTTTTTGGGCAAAATTTTGTTTTGTTTACCAAAATTACAGATAAATCATTTTGGCAGTATGAGAAGAGAGTGTACAGATCATTTTTTTTTGAACACTTTGGATGAGCCATACGTTATAAATGTATGGATTCAAAAATACGAAAGGAGAGAAAATGAAAATGCACGGTGTAAAAGTTGCCTTCAAAGGGTTTTCGCTAGTTGGTAAGGTTGTAAAAGGTGTTTCTGAATTGTTCTTTGGAAAAATTCATGAAGATTCTGTTCGACCAAAAACTATTTGTGAAATCGATATGTTGAAGAGTTTGGAACTTTTTTATAACGCACAATACGGCATTATTATAGTGCCAAGATACCTTTAATCATATAGAGCGGTTTCAGTATGGATATTGATAAAATTTATGAACAACACGAGTGTTCACTAAGATGTTTCTGTTTAAAGCTTTCTAAAAACCATCAAGTCGCTGAAGACTTGCAACAGGAGGTAATGCTAAAAGCCATTGGTAATGTGGCTTTATTGGGAGTGCTTAAGAAATATCAGCAAAAGGCTTGGCTTTTTAATGTGGCAAAGAATCAATATACAGACTGGTTGCGAAAATTAAAAAATGAAGAATTGGTTGATGAAGATTATCTAGATGAACCAGTAGAAATGGATGATGGGGAGATTGCATTTGGTTTATTAATTAATCAATTCCCGCAAAAATACCAAAATTTAATTGTAATGAAGTATAAATTGGGGATGAACAGTAAGGAAATAGCAGCTCAATTAGGCATTCCTGATTCAACAGTCAGACGTCGCCTACAAATAGCATTAAAAAAAGTTAAAAACAATTTTATTTAAGGAGTTAAGATATGGATAAACAAAATTATGGAAACATTGGTGTTCTAGATATCAGAAACGCAACTGAAAAAACTGTTTCCCAGATAAACTTTGGGAATATTGGAGTTGTAATTCATAACCGAGAGACCTCGGTTTTGTTAAATAACTTAAGTAGTGGCAACATAGGTGGCACTGTTGAAGTTGAAGGAGAGTTTAAATTTATCACGGGCGAGATTTCATTAAATAAGCAAAATAACAATTCTGGTGAATTCAGGGGCAATATACTGTTAACAGGAAAAATGATAATAGGAAATGATGTTACACCAGAAGACATTGAAAAACAATTAGGAAGCTTATTGATGATTGGCACAGTGGTTACTCCCAAATCCTTGCAAACGTCTATTCAAAAGAAAATTATAAATTTTACAGGTAAGATTGAGTCATATCCAGATGGATTTCATGTGCGTTCTGGCTTGAGATTAAGTAATGAAATTCTCAAGAGTCTTAATGATAATTCGAATATTGCGGTACTCGGGGCAATTAAAGCAATTGATGAGATTGATGAAGATTTATTTAGAAAAAAAATAAGTTCAATCTATTTAACAGGTAAGATATTTGGCTATGAAAAAAATGTTGGTTTAATAAATAGTGTGCTTCATGAAGAATCAAATGCCAATATCGATTTGGTAGAAGATGGTTATAGAGTGTTGGAGCAAAATGTTTTGTTGGAAAGATCAACTCTTGAAGCTTGGGAAAATCACAAATTGTTTTGTCAAGCCAATGTTGAAATTAAAGCTGATGTTGATGTTGATTTGTTTAGAAATAAGATTTCTGCCTTAAAAGTTAAAGGCAAAATCTACTGTCCAGATAACATTAAGGCTTTGGTGAATGAAAAATGTGGAGGAGTGGCAACTAATATAATTACCTATAAAGATAATTTGCTCAAAATCGATGATGAATACGTTTTATCCCCGTCCACTCTTAAATTTCTTAAAGGCTTAATTACACTCGTGAACTTGGGGGAATTGAGCATTCAAAAAGATGTAGAGGCTGAGGCATTGTTTGATAAGTTTGAGAAGGTTTACAACTATGGTGAGATTATGCTTCATGGGGATCAGATGGGAGCTATTCAGGCGAAGATTTCAGAAAATCATGGAGATATTGTTGATGTCGATCAGAAAAAATCGGAAGCTCGTACGGGTATTGGAAATATTGGTTATCTTAAGTTATAGTGGTTTGATTTGGCTGCAGTTCACCGTACAAGAGCCTTTTGATAGAGATGGACTCAACATGGTTGAACGATTCTATCCTAAACTGATAATTCACGAAAATTATTAATCATTTGTTTTGTCTAACCGCGCTTGTGAATGATATTCTAAGACAAACTGCACTACAGCCAACTTTTTCGTTGGCTGTAGTGATAAAACCTTAATAGAGGTGAAAAAAAAATAAACACTCTATGGATTCTTATCTCACTCCTTAATAATCAATTTTAGTTAGTGTATTCAAAATCTTAGTAATTGTATCAAATTGGCACAATTCTTGGTTGTTACTATTACTAGGAGTCTAATTATGTTTAAAAAATATTTAAAATTTTATTTCGTTATTCTAATTGCTGTGAGCTTCTATTTTGGATGCTCTTCTAAAAAAGCCTTTCACAGTGAAAACACAAAAAAAGGATGTGATCCCTTTGTCACTGGCGTCTGTGAAGAAGAAATAACTTATGACTACACCTATCTTAAATACCAAGACAATCGAACTGTTGGCGCTGAAATCGCAGACATTTTATTTGTCATTGATAATTCTGGCTCAATGTCTTTCGAACAAAGAAAAATCGCAGAACGCTTTGCTGGCTTTTTTGATAAAATTAAACACATGGATTATAGAATTGGAATTATAACGACTGATGTGAGCGATTCTCCTGACAACCCACCAAGAGAAATTAACGACTTTGGTGCGCTTCAGGATGGCCGACTCATTGAATTTGTGGATTCATACGGACAAAAAACAGGCACTAAAGTTCTCACAAGAGAGACTCCAAATCCTGTTCAGCTTTTTGAAAATACAATTCAACGACCAGAAACCTTCCTTTGTGAAGAAACCATTATGAATCCTGAAACACGAAAACTCTATTATAATCAAAAGACACGAAGAAAATACCAAGAAATAATCAGAGAAAATTGCCCCTCTCAAGATGAACGCGCAATTTATGCTGCAAATTTATTTTTAGATAATCACTCTGAAGACTTTTTGCGCAACACTGCTCCATTAACTATAATAGTGGTTTCTGATGAAAACATACGATCAAATGCATTAGATGGAGATGTCGACTCAAAATGGAATGACTCAGGACTTGCAATCACTGAAAAAGATAAATCCGAATCTTTTTTAAAATTGTATGATGAAAAATTTCAAGGTGCAAAACCTCTTTCCATTCATTCCTTTATTGTCCAAGACAACTCTTGTCTAATGGAACAAAGCAGTCAAATTCTTGATTACAAAGGAGAGTCCGTATTCTTAGGATACTTTGGAACTTTTTATCATGATTGGTCACAATTAACCGGAGGAATCACAGGTGACATTTGCGCTCCTTCGTACACCGATCAACTGTCTGAAATCTCCTCTCAAATGATTGATGACGTCAGTCAGATTATTCTTGCTTGCAATGAACCCATTGATCTCAATATTGAGTTTTCTCCCATTCTCAATACAGTCGATTTTATGCAAAATGAATACATCATTGAATTTTTAGACGACATCAAGCCTGAGACCAAAATTTCATGGTCTTACAAATGCATTAAGCAATAGTATTTGTAGCTCTATTGCGCGCGTCATCACCTTCCTTATTTCATACCAGTCAATCTCTTTAAAAATTTAAGACAACAAATGCAAGCAATAATGCAATAAACTTATAAAATTAAATCGACTAAAACAGTAACTGTTGCAAAACAATCGCTTTGTTTATTTCGCAACTGTCCAAAAAACAATAGAGTTGACTTAGAATTAAAAAATAAAGATAAATGAGTAATCATTTTTTTAAAAGGAGAACAGCATGAAACAAATTTTAATTGTCACAATCTTTTTTCTATCCCAACCTCTTTTAGCACACCTTCATCTTGGAGAATACAAAGGCGTCACAGAATCGGGTGAAGCTTGTTCCATTTTTTTAAGTCACATTTCTGTAAAAAATGAAATTTACCATCCAATCAACCAAATTCTTCATGTCGAATTTGAACAAGAAGAATTTGAATTAAGCGTTTCTCCGGCTATTGATCCTCATTCAAATAAAATCAACTACGATCCAAATGTTTTAAATGGTTTCAAAGGAATCAGAAATAATGGAAGTAAAGCAATTTCTCTCAAGCTTAAATCTGGAAAAATGGAACGACATCATGACCCCAGTGAATTTATGTTTTTAAGAAATGATGCTAATGGAATGATTCGAGGCAATAAAATCACCTGCACAAACTTAAAGTATCAACATTAAAATTGAAAACAATAATGATTTGTAAGTTTTTATTTACTCTAATATTTTTATCATTGACTTCAATGCATGCATTGGCTTGTCAAATGCATCCTGAACCTAAATCTTATTGGGGTATTAGTACCCCAATGATTGAAAAGAGTTTTGACTCTCAAAACAATTGTGAAATGTCTGTTGCGTTTCAAATTTGGGTTGAAAATTTGTCTCCCACAATTAAATTATACAACGAAATTGTCTTTGAATTTTTATCACCAACAACACAAGACTTATTCAAAGTTGGTTTTTTTAATTCAAAAAATTTATTTTTTTTACCTTGGACAGCAGACCTTTTTAGCCCCAACAAACTTGGAGCTAAAGATAATAACAGTGAAGGACATGTTTTTATCTTTGATAAAATGCCTTGCTTTAACGAGTTTTCTCTTATCATTTATTTACGAGGAAAAACTCAAGTAGGTTCTACCTCTGAATATAAAATTCAGTTGTATAAGCAATTTCCTATTTCCACCAATTAGTGGCAGCTGCAAAACAGCCAACTTTTTCGTTGGCTTCGCTCAAATCTCACTGCGACGTA
>CAYMLA010000004.1:0-2863 GCA_964390785.1 uncultured Bdellovibrionales bacterium
CAACAGAACAGAATTTAGTCCGCCTACGTGACATCATCGGTGAATTAAAGAGACAGCTAGAGAGCTTAAATCGGCAAGCGGTAAGGGCTGAACGGTACCGCAAGCTTAAAAAAGAAGTAGAAGACATTGAGTTAAGTGTTTCATCAAAAGAGTATATTCAGTTAAGACAATCGGCTCGTCAATCCAGAACAGATTTAGATCAAGCTCAAGATCAAGACGTTCAAGTTAAAACTGACATTGAGCAGTTAGATGTTCGATTGCAAGATTATAAAACTTTACTTATTGAATTAGATAATGAAGCCAATTCAAAAAAAGAAATTCGTAATGATCTTCAAATTCGTGTTCAAAAATTAGAGTTTGATCTACACAGTTTAAAAATTGAAATTGATCAAGCGTTTCGCAATAAAGAGCGTGCCGATTCGATGTTAAGTGAAAATAAAACGCGTTATGAAATGCTTCAAAATGATCGACAATCTCTTCAAGAGCGACTTCAATTGGCCGAAAGTGAATTCAGCGAAGTCAAAGCGAATTTTGAAGTTAAAGATGACGCCTATCAGGCCAGTCAATTGCGAATTAATGAGATTGATGAAATTTTAACAACAAAACGAAGAGAGCTTTTAACAACCAGTCAGTCTGAATCTCATGTTAATGCTAAAGTGATGACTCTTGAATCTCAAATTGAAGACAATACGGATCGCCTTGAAAATGCGACATCTATATTGACAGAATTAAAAAATAAATTTGAGCAATTTAAAGTCAATAAAAGTCAGATTGAACAACAGTTGCAGGAAGAACTTCAATCACAAAAAGATTTAAAATCCCAAGTTAGTGAGTTAAATCGAAAACGTTCGAATTTAAGTGCAGCTTCTGATCAGAAAAAAAGAGAAGTTGAAGAGTTTAAAGATCGATTAAATGAAGTGACAAGTCGTCTTTATGGACTTGAAAATTTACACACCAATTTTGAAGGCTTTCATGAGGGCGTTAAAAATGTCATGTTATGGCAGAGACAAAGAACGGAACAATCTCATGTTGAGGGCGGATCTTATCTCGCTGCTTCTGCTGACAACTTTGAGTTTAAACCAATTGCTGAAGTTGTAGAAGTGCCTAAAGAGTACGAAATGGCCATGGAATTGGCTTTAGGCAATCGACTGCAAATGCTTTTAAGTAAAGACAATGAAGCTTCTATTGAAGCCCTTGATTTTTTAAGAGAAAGCAATAAGGGGCGATCTAGTTTTTTTAAACTTCCCGAAAAAGAACGAGCTTGTATTCAAACTGTGCCAGATGAGCATCAAGAGGGTGTCGTTGGTTTGTTAAAAAACGTTGTTCGTGCTCCAGAGTCTTATCAATCCGCTGTTTCTTATTTGCTTGATGGAGTTGTTATTGTTGACAACATTAGAACAGCTTTGCGATTAAGAGAAAGTCATTCGAGTTGTTTGTTTGTTACAACAGAGGGCGACACATTGACTCCAGAAGGAATTATTTCTGGAGGCTCAAATGAAGATGTAGAATCTGGAGTTTTAAAAAGACGTCGCGAAATTAAAGAGTTATCTCTTAAAAAAGAAGAGTGGGCAGGCAAATTATCACTCGCTCAAGAGAGTCAGAAAAAAATTGAAGTTGAACTCTTAGACGTCATTAATCAATGGCAGGATCTTTCAGAAAAATTATCAGATCAAGATCTTAAAGTGGCTGAAGTCAATAAAGATCTAGAAAGAGCAGAGAGTGAGTTAAGAAATGCTTCGGTGGCTGTAGAGAGGCAAGAAAAAGAAGTGTCGTCTCTTCAATCTCAAGTTGTCGAGCAAACTCATCGTTGTGATCAACTAAAAGAAGAATTGGCAAATTCTAAAAGCAAAAAAGAGAGCCTTGAAGTTCAGGCAGAAGATTTGAGGCAAGAGTATGATTCGGCTCGCATGGGAATCGGAGGATTGCAAGAGGCTGTAACGCAATTAAAAGTTAAAAAGGCCACCTTAGAACAAGAGATTAATGGAATTCAACGTCAGCTCGATATGGTTAATAATTCTATTAATGAGATTCAAGGACAGGTTTCTAAAATTTCTGCAGAGGCAGAAAAGTCTTTGGATGAACGATCAGTTAATCAAATTAAATTAGATGAAGGCAAGGCTGAACTTGAGAGACGAATTCGAGAGCATGAAGATATTTCTAAACAAGTCTCTGAGCTGGTTGATCAGTATGAGGTTCAATCGTGTGAAACGCGAGATTTAGAAGAAAAATTAAGTGGCTTATATAAACAGAACAACTCGTTACAAACAAAAATTAATGAAAATAAATTGAAGCTTGATCAAGTGACATTAAAAGAAAATAATTTGATTGAGCAAATCAATGAAAAATATATGATTTTGCTTCCTGAAGTGGCAGATCGATTGGCTGAAAATGATTATGATCCAGAAGAAGCTCAAAATCGTTTAAAAGATTTAAAGGAAAAACTGAGTCGAATTGGAGAAGTTAATCTTTCGGCAATTGAAGAATGTGAAGAAACAGCAAAACGGTATGAGTTTCTTTCGCAACAACATGATGATCTTATTCAATCTAAAGATCAGTTAAAAAAAGTCATTGATCGAATCAATCGAATTTGTTCAAGACGATTTCGTGAAACTTTTGAATTGATTAACGAAAAGTTTAAAAGCGTATTTCCTGTGTTGTTTGGCGGTGGAGAGGCTGAGTTAATTTTAAAAGAAGACTTGGAAAAACAAGATTTTGGAATTGAGATTATTGCACGCCCTCCAGGAAAAAAAATGCAAAACATTTCACTTATGTCTGGTGGAGAAAAAGCTCTAACTTCTGTTGCTCTTATTTTTTCAATTTTTCTTGTTAAGCCTTCTCCTTATTGTTTGCTTGATGAGGTCGA
>CAYMLA010000004.1:2873-18092 GCA_964390785.1 uncultured Bdellovibrionales bacterium
GTTAAAGAGATGGCTAAAAAAAGTCAGATCATTTGTGTGACTCACAACAAACACACCATGGAGATTGTTGGTCGTCTTTACGGTGTAACAATGGAAGAAAAGGGAGTCTCAAAGATGGTTTCGGTGAACTTAGAAGATGCTCAAAAAGTCCTTGAAGGGTAATTTTTACACGGTTGTATTTTTTTTTCAAAAAACTTCCTTGATCTAAAATTCTGTAGTAGTCCATTAATATATTTCGTTACGGAATATGACCTAAAGGTTAATTTTCTGTTTTGTAGTTGGCTGTTTTGCAGCAGCCACTAGCGACTCACGGGGTATTATTGTTAGTGGCTGTTTTTGCAGCCACTTTTTTGAAGGAGGGGGTTTTGAAAAAGTTATTTTTAATTTTTCTTTTATCGAGCTTGAGTTTTTCTGTTTCTCAGGCCGCTCAGGTTTCTTTAAATGAGGCACATGAAATTATCAATTCTCTTATTTTTAGTGATAATTGTCAGTTGATCCAAAACGAGCTTAGAGAAAATGATCATCAATCATCTCTGATCGTAATGATTGAAAATGTTCAAACCGGTGAACGGTTGGGAACCTTTTTTGATTATGTTCTTTTTTCTGAAACAACAGGAAGCTCTACGAAGCTTTTTGCTCAGTTTAATCTTCTTGGTGATTTCACTGAGCCTGGATTAAGTGAGTATTTTGAAATTCAATATGATCAAATTACTTTAAAGGTGTTTCAAGTTACATACTGGAAAACCGTTGGTCCAGGAAGCATGGTATTTAGTAATCAGTCTTCTGTTTGTCGTTAATCGTTATTTTTTATAAGGGGGAAATTGCAATGAAGATCAGTTTAGTTTTAATTTTAGTTCTTTCATGTATTCAATTATGGGGGCGTTCTAATCCAATTAGCATTGATGATGTTCAATCTGTTCGTCTGCTAAACCATAATAATTTACCAGTGAAAGTTTTTATTTATGAGGATGGAGCTAGAAATCAAGAATTAATGAATGGCATCTATCAAACGATAAAAAAAATCAATATTGAAAGAAATTTGTTGGATCATCCAAGAAATCAACTTGAGCTTGTGATCATAGATTCTTATAACCATAAAAAATTGTTTCCAAGTTATATTTCTGATGAAGACATTAAAAAGAAGCGTGTTCACATTTATGATATGAAAGCCGATCAGTGGTTGCAGGATTTTGGTGAAATCATGGTTGGTCAAACTGCCCATGATTCTGAAGATCATTTAATTTTATTTGATACAAATCGGGGAAGAGGCTTAGAAGATTTTGCAGATATCTTATCAAATTTTTATAATTCTTATTTTGTTAAATTAGATGCAGAATATTGGTCAAGTAATTCAGCAGGAAATTATGGTGGAAACATTGAAGCCACACCAAATAACATCCTAACTTTAGGAAACACATCGACTAATTCGTTAAGAAATTATTTTACGCAAAACGGTTATGAGGATAATCATCTTCTTATGGAAACTGATTGGCTTGGAGTTGGACACATTGATGAGTATTTATCATCCGTTGTTTTTGAAAACGATGACCCTTGTGGATTTGCTCTAGTTAAAGCTGATCCATCATTGGCTTTAGAACTTTTAATTGCATCCGACAACTCTGATTTTGAAGAGAGCCATCATGCTTTTAATTCTTATGATTATTCTCTTAGGAATTATGGAAATTTTTTGCTTGGAAATTTGGATCATGTTGAAATGAGCTCTCGAGAGGCAGAACAATTTATAAATAATCAGCACTTAATTTCAGAAAAAATTAATCGAAACATTGAATTGTTAAAAAGAAAGATTTTAAATGTGACTCCAGAATGTTCAGACATTGAAGTGATTTCATTCCCAACATTTTTTCAATGTCGTTATGGCACTGAAGGATGCGCTTCGCTGTTGCCAGGTTCTGTTAATATGTTGGTTTTATTTGATCACTTGGTGATTCCTGACCCGCTGTTTCGCCCTTTTCAAAATTACATTTCTGAGGAAGTTAGAAGCCATGGACTTGTTCCACGTCTTTATGAAAATCTTTCGTATCATAATCTTCATGGAGAGATTCATTGCGGAACAAATGTGTTTAGACTTCCTAATGAATATTTAAATTCAAACATTCGTCAAATCCGATAAGCTGAGTTTAAATGTGTTTAGCAGCAGTCACCATAGAGAGACTGCTGCTAAACAGCCAACTCCTTTCGTTTTTTATAGTATTAAAATCAAAATTTAACATTGAAAAAAAACAAAATAAACACTAGATTATGTCCGAAACAAAGGGGAGTGTTATGAAGTTGAGTATGCAAAGATTTTTACTTATTGGATTTTCTTGTTTGTTTTTTTTGATGGGTTGTCAAATCGTTAAAAAGGTTCAAACAGAAACTGAAAAGGGTGAATGGATTGAGGCCGAGTCTCAAATTAATTCAGAAAGCAGGAAATACTTCACTTATCGTCCAAAGGGCTGGAATCAAGATAAAAAATGGCCTCTTCTTGTGATGCTTCATGGTTGTTTGCAAGATGCTCGTTCATTTGCTTCGGGCACTGAAATGAATTTTTTAGCTGATCAAAAAGGTTTTGTTGTATTGTATCCTCAACAAGAAAAATCTCATAACGCTATTCAATGTTGGAATTGGTATTCTGTAGAGAATCAAAAACGCGGAGTGGGAGAACCGGCGCTTATTGCAAAAGCGATCAATCAGGTTGTGAATGATCATAACGTAGATTCTAATCAAATTTTTATTTCTGGAATTTCAGCGGGTGGAGCTATGGCGGGAATTATTTCGGTTTGCTATCCGGAGCTTATTCATTCTGCGGCGATTCATGCCAGCTTACCTTATCGATCTGCAATTTCTCTCGAGGAGGGGGCTTTAGCAATGAAGCATGGGCGAACAAGAAATCTGGATCTTATGGCTAAAGAAGCTTTTCAATGTGGAGGACGAGAGAATCTTAAAAATAAAAAATCATTTTCAGTGATGGTTTGGCATGGAGCTAATGATAAAGTCGTTCATCCAAATCATGCCAGTCATTTGATTCAGTTTTATAAAAAGTATAATGATTATTTAGATGATGGTAAGCTCAACTCATCTCTAGATTTTTCAAAAAATCAAGAATCCCATGTCAAAGTGGACGGTCTTCAATATCAAAAAACAATATTTTCAAATCAAAAAACAGAGCTTGTTGAGTTTTTAGTTTACGCAATGGGGCACAGTTGGAGTGGTGGAAACGGTCAGTTTCAGTTTAATGAACCCCGAGGCCTCAAAGCATCTGAAGTGATGTGGGATTTTTTTAAAAAGTAACAGATCAGATGAAGCAAGGCGACTAAAGTCATCAAGTTTAGTTGTCGATGAATTTTCACTCGCCCTACTTAAGATGGAAACTTCAAAAACTTTTCTGATTTTCTAAAAGAGCTCCAGAGTCTAACATTGGCTTAATTATTAATTCATGAATTTTAGTGCTAACGTTTCTCATTTGCCTTCGACTTAAATTGCCTTCTCTAAAGGTTAGCTGTCTGAAATAATCATAAATGGGAATCGTTTTTTGTCCAATGTCTAATGTGAAATTGGCGGCATAAGCGAGATCATTAACTCGTCGCATTTTGCCAATGATTCTTTCTGTGTCAGACCGCCAGCTTCTTTCGCTTTTACCAATTTCAATTGCATCAATTTGTATTCGATAGCTTGCTAAATTTCTGCTTAGCTCCATTAGGCTATAGAAAGCTGATTGACTGGGAGAAATTTGTTCAAGAATATCTCCCACACAATTTTCAATTTTCACTATTAAACCTCGAGCCTGCAGAGCTGTGTGTTGGGTTAATTCACATTCTGGGAAAGGATTTTGAGGACAATAAGCTTCTAATCTCGGTTTTAATCTACTGCACCAATCGATAACAGATAGGGCTGAAAGTTCAACTTGTTCTCTGTAATTATTTTCTTCAAGGTATTGATTTGTTTCTTGGTAAAGTTTATCTAATATCGAATAATCTGTTGTTTGCAAAACTAATTGTTGTACGGCAAGATATAACTTTTCTCCCTCAAGGGCTTTGGGATCTTCTTGTTGAATATCCCTGCCGGCTTCATGAAAAAGCAGAACAACTTGATCCAAACGTCGCAAAGAATTCCATAATGGGAGTGATATCCATACTTCGCCAACATAATAATCAGAATTGTAATTATACCAAATGGCGGGAATAATTGGAACATCTGGGGATAAGGCCTGAGGCCTTGGGCAATTCATCTTTTCCGGAGTAAATAAATCTTTATTAAACAGGTGCTCAGTGGCATAAATCTCTAGCGCTTCCAATTTTTTGGCAAATTTAGTGATTAACGGATGATCCTCATGGCTGTCTAATATTCTAGTCGCTTGTTGGTAAGCGGTTAACAATTTAACATTGACCAACTGTAAGCCTAGTGATTGAGAGATTTTATCAATTGAATCACCAGTTAAAGATTTGTCGATTTTGAAGGCATAAGTTTTTTTTTCTTCTTTTAAGACGTGCACGTGCTGGAAATGAAACCTTGCGAAAGTTTATTACGCAAGAAATTGAAAGCATTAGAGATCAATCACAAATCATAGCTGAAAGAGTGGCAATAGATCGTCAATTTACAGCAGAGGAGGAAGCTCGGTTTTATTCGAGTTGGGAATACATGGCGGTTTGGATTGGGTCTTCTTTCGAAAATGTTACAGTTGACATATTAAGTGAAAAATTTGGTATTCCTTTAGCTCGAATGAATAAAATTGTTTTTTTCCTGCAACAAGCAGGATTATGTCAATTAGTGAATGATAAACTAAAGATTGGTCATATGAACTTACATTTGAGGAATGAGTCTGATTATATTCTACAGCATCATTCCCATTGGCGAGTAAAGGCTTTAAATCATCTGCATGCTATTAATCACAAAAATGAAGTTTTTTATACGTGTCCAATGGGCATTGCTCAAGATGATTTTCCAAAAATTAGGTCTTTGATTATTGAGTCTATTGAAAAAATTCTAAAAATTGCGAGGCCTTCAAAATCAGAGCAATTGGGTTGTCTTATTTTTGATTTTTTTCAACCTCACTTTAAGTAGTGGATGTTTCGCAATAAGCACTATTTAGTTTTGGTGTGTATTCCAAGAATGCGTGCGGCAAGAAGAGCGGCATTGGTTGAATTATCGATTGAAACTGTTGCGACAGGAACTCCTCGGGGCATTTGAACAATGGATAAAAGAGCATCCAAGCCACCTAGATGACCGACTTTAATGGGGACACCAATGACGGGAAGGTTTGTTAGGCTTGCAACCATTCCGGGTAAATGTGCAGCTCCTCCAGCGCCGGCAATAATTACTTTAATTCCTCTTTGTTCGGCTTCTTCAGCAAAGCGAACCATTTTTTTGGGGGTTCGATGGGCTGAAACAATCTCCATTTCATAAGGAATATTGAGTTCATTAAGAGTCTCAGACGCTTTTTTCATGACCTCTTTGTCTGATTCGCTTCCCATTATAATTGAAACGATGGGTTTCATAATGATATTTCTCCTTAAGAGTTCATTTTATTAAAAATTCGAAGCCCCTTCTTGAGGGCAGCATCGGAACTTGAACCAAGCATATTGAGATGTCCCATTTTTCGTCCTGAACGAGTTTCATGCTTTCCATACCAATATATTTTTGCGTCTTCAATATTTTTATCTACGCAAAATGTTTTATTGCTTTCTCCTAATAGGTTAATCATTGAAAAGCCTGGAGAAAGAAGTTTAATTTTAGGCAAAGGTTGATTAAATAGGGCAAGCAAGTGAAGAGTAAATTGATCAAAATTAAGGGCATCTAAGGAGTAGTGGCCTGTATTGTGAACTCGTGGAGCTAATTCATTAACATAAAGTGTATGAGAATGATCAAAAAGCTCTATGCCTATTGCTCCAACATATTCAATGGAATGAAGCATTTTGGTCAGCTTTATTTTAAAGGATTTTAATCGAGGATCATCAATTGGGCCTTTCACCCAAAAACAGCGAGAGTGCTTTTGATGAGATTCAACTAAGGGAAGAAAAGCGATGTCTCCAGATAAATTACGAATAGCAATAAAAGCGAGCTCTCGTTTAAACGGAATAAATTCTTCAGCAATAAAACCAAGGGGGTTTTTCTTAAGAGCGTCGTGAAGGACATGAGCTTCTTTTTGGGACTGAAGAATATAAGTTCCATATCCATCATAGCCACCGTGTCGTTTTTTAAATACAAGAGGGGGAGAGAGTTGTTGAAAGGCGTTAGTTACGTCATTTAAATTGTTTATTATGATAAAAGGTGAAGTGGGTATGCAAAATTGTTGGAGCAATTGCTTTTGAGTTAAACGATCGGCCAACAGCGCCATAAGAGAGGGGTGTGGGTATATGGGAGTGATGGTTTGCTGTAAAATATGCCTAAGAACAGAGCTTGGAACAAATTCACTTTCAAATGTGGCAACATCGACAGTTTTAAGAAACTCAAGGACATCCTTTTTTTTTGAAAGAGATCCTTTTTTAAAAGAGCTTGTCACTTGAGCCGCTGGATCTTCTTTGTTAAGGCTTAGAACATGAGGAGAAAGACCTAAATTATGAGCTTTTAAACAAAGCAATCGAGCCAATTGTCCACCACCAAGAATGCCAATTTTAGTCTGTGGAAATAAAGTCATGTGATTCATATGGATGTCTTCATTTTGTTTCGTCAGCAGCCACTAACTAATAATTTGTTCAGACGAAACCTAAATTTTCGGTTAAAAAATTCTTAAAAACCAAATTTACAATTTATAGATCCTATCCATAAAAACAATAAACATTGATTCTTAAAAAAAATAGACTTAAAAAGACAAAATTTCAAGTTAAATGATATAATGCGTATTCTACTTTGTTTTGTTTGCAGTTTAAAATGGCAATCGAATGGATGTTGTTGATAAAGTAAGGAGTTTAGAAATTGAGTTTTCCTGACGGCGTGAATTTCCCCCTTTGTATGGCTCCAATGGTGGGCTTAACTCATGTGAGTTTTAGACGTGTGATGCAAGATTATCTTCCCTCTCATTGTCGAGCGTTGTGGTTTACTGAAATGCTCTCTGTTCAAAAAATCATTCATCAAAATTTAGAAAAATCATCGCTTATTAGTCGTTCTTTAAAAGATCAACCATTAATTGTTCAAGTCTTAGGTTCTGACCTAAAAGCAATGCAAAAAGCAGCTCAAAAGTTAAAAGATTGGGGAGCCGATGGAATTGATCTGAACATGGGGTGCCCTGAAAATGCTGCGAAGCGCATTCAATCAGGCGCGGATTTAATAACAGCTCCCGAAAAAGCATTGTCTTTTGTAAAAGCAATTAAAGAAAGCACGGGCTTAATGGTTTCTGCTAAAATAAGGGCTTCTCAAAAAGGAAACGTTCAGTATTTAATTGATTTGGTGGGTTCATTAGAACAAGCCGGTTTGGACTGGATCACCTTACATCCGAGGACTAAGGAACAAAAGCGAAGAGGGGTTGCCGATTGGAGTCAAGTTCGAGATTTAAAAAATGCTCTGTCCCTCCCTGTTATCGGAAATGGAGATGTGCAAACCGTTGATGACGTTATTGATCGACTTGATGAGTTTAGTTGTGATGCCGTTATGGTTGGGCGAGCGTTAGTGGCTCGTCCGTGGTTGTTTGGACAGGTGGCTGAAAGAATCGGTTTAATTGAAGGCCAATCAAGCCCTCAAACGCCGGCAGAAGAAGGGATGGAGTATAAATTAACTTTGTTAAAGTTGATTGATTATTTAGTAGAAGATTTTGAGCAAGAGCACGTTTTAAAGCGAATTTGTTTTCATGTACGAACATCATCACCATGGTTACCTTATGGAGCTTTTTTTTTGGGAGAAGTGACTAAATCGACGTCTATTGAAAATCTAAAACAAAGAATTGAGATTTTTTTTCATAAAAATGATAATTCGACTTTAAAGTCAAAAACTCAGTGGAGAAGTTAGTTGTTTTTTTTGTTGGCTGTTTTGCAACGCTCAATATTTGGAATTGCTGTGGGGCGTTCTTTATTGCGTTCAACTTTAATAGCAAGTAGGGTTCAACGTTATGGGACAATATGACGATTTCGGAAAAAATTTTGATGAGGACATCGAGCGTTTTTTAAGAAAAATTTTTGGTCAAAGGCCAAAGTTTTCTTTGATTATGCCGATCATATTAATCATTTTGATAGGAACTGCTCTTTTTAGTAGTTACTATACTGTTCAGCCAGATGAAGAAGCAGTTGTTTTACGGCTAGGGCGTTATTTGGAAACACGTCCTCCTGGATTAAACTTTAAGCTTCCATTTGGAATTGACCAAGCCATCAAGTTAAAAACCAGATTGGTTTTACAAGAAGAGTTTGGTTTTAGAACGGCCAGTACGGCAGGGAAACAAACTCGTTACATCAGGCGTTCAGACGAGAGAAATCTTGATGATGAAGCTCTTATGCTTACGGGTGATTTAAATGTGGCTGATGTGGAGTGGGTGACTCAATTTCAGATTTCTGATCCTAGAAAGTTTTTGTTTAGAACGCGAGATCCTATTGCCAATATTAGAGATATTTCTGAGGCCATAATGCGAAGGGTTGTTGGAGATCGTTTGGTAACAGATGTTTTAACTATTGGTCGGATTGAAATTGCAGATGAAGCAAAGCGTTTGATGCAAGAAATTGTGGATAAGTATGAAATGGGTGTGTATATCCGCTCAGTTAAATTACAAGACGTTAACCCTCCTGAAGCCGTAAAAGATTCGTTTAATGAAGTCAATTCAGCGAAACAAGAACAAGAACAAGTGATCAATCAAGCTGAGAGAAAGTATAATGAAGTTATACCTAAAGCGCGTGGATCTGCAGATCAAGAAATTTCCAAAGCAGAAGGTTATGCTTCAGCTTTAATCAATCGAGCCGAAGGGGATGCAAATCGTTTTCAGGCGATTTTAAAAGAATATTTAAGGGCTCCTAAAGTGACTCGTGATCGACTTTACTTAGAATCAATGGAAAAAGTGATTAGTAAAATGGATAATGTGACTGTCATTGACCCTGAAGTTCGTGGAGTTCTTCCAATATTTCAATCTGGGCAGGTTAAAAATGAATCAAAATAAAAATAAAATAAGTTTAGTTCTTATTGGTGTCGGAATTTTTTTAATTTTTATATTGTATTCTTCAGCATTTGTTATTTATGAAGGACGTCAAGTTGTTGTCACTCAATTTGGTAAACCGATTAGAACAGTGAAAGATGCTGGCCTTCATTGGAAGATCCCTTTTATTCAAGATGTTCGAGTCATTGATTTGCGTATATTGAATTGGGATGGTGAGCCCAATCAAATTCCGACAAAAGATAAAAAATACATTAGGGTTGATACGACTGTTCGCTGGAAGATTGTTGATCCGTTAAAATTTATTACTCAGCTTCAAACTGAAAATGGAGCCCGTAGTCGATTAGATACAATTCTTGATGCTGCGACAAGAGACGTCATTTCTGGGCATAATTTGGTTGAAGCTGTAAGAAACAGCAATGATATCTTTGACAATATTGAAAAGAAAAAATTGGAATTTCAAGAAGCCCTTGAAAAAGGGGGCAAAGAATTGAATGACATGGAAGAAAATATTACTGGAGACATTGAAAAAATTGAAATTGGTCGAGAGCGTTTAAGCGAGCTTGTTTTAGAAAGAGCTAAGGAAGAATTGTTGCCTTTAGGCATAGAACTTATTGATGTTCAATTGAGGCGAATTGCTTATGAAAAGTCGGTGGAACAGAAGGTTTTTACGCGCATGATCTCGGAGCGTCAAAGGGTTGCTGAACTTATTCGTTCTATTGGTAAGGGAGAACAAGCAAAGGTTGAAGGGAAGACTGAACGAGACTTGCAGAGGATTAAATCTGTCGCCTATCGTCGAGTTCAAGAAATTAAAGGGGAAGCTGATGCTAAGGCAACAATCATTTATGCTAAAGCATTAAATCAAAATCCTGAATTTTATAAGTTTCTTCGTTCACTTGAAGCTTATGAAAAGAGCGTTTCTGGAGATGGAACCTTTATCCTTTCTACAGACTCAGACTTCTGGAAAGTTCTTAAGAAATCTCAATAAAGTTTTCGAGTTTAACTTTTTGTAAAAACAGAAAAAATCGGTTTTCTATTCAGAAATTTTATGTCATGCTTAACTAGTGTGAAATAAGATCTTTAATTACAATAGAAGAGGAGAGTTTCAATGACTTTTAATTTTGTTTTAAGAGGACTCGTTTTAATTTTTTGCGTTGCTTTTATTTCGGGATGTGTTTCGTCATCGAAATACAATGACTTAGAAAAAAATCATCAAGATCTTAAGTTGATTGCTCAAAATTTAGAGGCAAAATTAGGAAAGGCAACGGTATCGATTGATCAAATGCAAGTTGCATTGGATCAAATGAGAGCGAGAGAAGCTCGGGTTGCCACACGAATGCAAGAGTATAAAAAATTGGTAGATAAATTTAAGTCTTTAATTGATACTGGTCAACTTAATGTGCGTGTTGTTGGTGGTCGAATGGTTATTGCTTTACCGAGTGATGTTTTATTTTCATCGGGATCAGCTCGTTTGTCAGAAAACGGAGTTAAAACCATAAAAGAGATTTCACCTCTTCTTATGAGTTTTGATAAAAAAGAATTTCAAATTGAAGGCCACACCGACAATGTGCCAATTAGTACGGCTCAATATCCTTCAAATTGGGATTTAGCAGCAGCTCGTGCGTTGACTGTTTTAAACTTTATGCTTGAAGCTGGCATGCCAGAAGACCGTGTGAGTGCAGCAACATTTGGTGAGACTCGTCCCGTTTTAGAAAATGAAACAGAAGAAGGACGAAAGGCTAATCGAAGAATTGAAATCGTGGTTGTTCCTGATTTATCTCAATTGCCTGGATACGAAGAGCTTGAAACTTATTCCAAGGAACAAGCTGAATCCATTGCTCCTTCAGCACCAGTTGCACCAAAAATCATAAAGCCCGTTGTTAAAGAAAAAGCCTCTTCGGAGCCTTCTGCAAATCAAAATAAAAAAGAAGAAAAAGAAGAAAAAGAAGAAAAAAAAGATTAAATAAGTAGTGGCTGTTTTGCAGCAGCCACTAGCAGCCACTAAGTAGTTGTTCCTTAACTAATTTGGGAAACCTTAACTTCAAGTTCTTCTTCAAGCTCTAGAGCAATTTGACTGGCCACTTCGGGATGTCTTCCTTTACCAATAAGAAGAAGATCAAAAGGAACAGCTTTTTTTAAGGTAGCGAGGCCTTCAATCAAATTTCCGGGCAGGAGTTTAACACGAAGGATGAAATCATTTGAATACACCGGAGCAATTTGTTGCGAAACAACACGTTGCAAAAGTTCAGCTTCAAACCCATCACGATGTTGATCTTCTTCCACATGAAAAATAATTAATTCAAAGGGCTTGTGATTGTTTAAGTCAATTGAATGATTGACGGCACGAGTGATTAGACGTCGCGCATTGGTTCCGCCAACACAAACGACAAATTTAGGAAGATCATTAGGCAAATTTTCAATGGTTTTAAATTTTCCAAGTCCAAGGCGTAAGTCGTCTCGAGTTTCTAATCGATTTTCAAGCTGACCCCAACGGAAAAAAGCCATAACTAAAACAACGAGAGAAAGAAGTTCAAGAAGCATGGATCGAGAACTATTCGGAGCAGAAAAAATCAAAACAATCTGTGCACTCAACAAAAGAAGTCCCGAGAAAACGGGGATCAGAGGGATGGTTACTTTTCGAAATTGAAGCAAAGAGGTGGAAAGATATTCTTTTGGAATTCCTCGTCGTAGGGGACGATTTCTCATTAGAACAACACCAAGACAAAAACTCACCATCACACCAAGAAAAGCCATTCCGTAAACCTCAGCTAAAATATCAATTTTTCCGGCGACAAGAGCGGACATAAGAAGAGCAACAATCATAAAAGGAATACAGATCAAAGGATAGCCCTGAACAGAAGGATAACGATGACTAAGGCGAGTTAAGAGAACGTCTGGAAGATTACCTTGTTTGGCCATAGTTGTTGCTAGTCCAATAAATCCAACAAAGGCCGTGTTGACGGCGGCAAAAAGAGTGAGTGTTGCATCAATAACAATGACATAAAGTAAAATGGGACCTCCTAAAGAAAAAGCCAATCCAGAAAGTAAAAATTCTTTGTTATCTAAGATGGTCTGTTCACTTAAAATAACAAGGCATAAAAAAGAGATCAGAGGAGCCGTAAAAGAGACCAAGACAACAACAATGGTATAAAGTTTTTGAAGTGTTTTGTTAATGGGGTCTTCAAGCTCTTCTACAATTTGAGCTGCCGATTCAAAACCCGTGATTCCTAAAAAAGCGGCTGCCAATCCGTAAACAATCATTGGGAAGGAGAGGTGACCAGAAACAGTGATTTTAGTGAGCTTTTGCCAATCAATGTCATTAAAGAGAAGAAAAATTAATCCCCAAAGTCCCATGAGAATTAAAAGACCAAAGTGAAATCCAGCAATTCCTGTAACGAGTTTGGCGGGTTCTTTGATTCCTCGAATATTGAGTAAACCAAATAAAATGATAGGAATAAAAGATAAAAGAACAACAACATTGTTATTTATTTCAACTCCAGGAAAGAGTGAGGTTAAATAATGTCCACCAGAAAGAGCACTGACGGCTGCGGTGGCTAAATAAGAGATAAAGGTTAATCCGCCAGCCAAGACTCCCGCTCTTCGTCCGATGGTTCTTAAAATCATTGAATAAGCTCCACCATTATAAGGACTCATGGCTAAGCCTTCTTGATAAGTGCTTTTAAAAAACCACATCATAAGACAAACAAAGAGTATACAAAAAGGAGCAAGGTATCCAACAACAGGAAACAGGACTCCCGTTGAATAAAAAACAGACGTTCCAATGTCCGCACCAACAATGCCAGCCCCAATGATCCAGTTCAATCCGCTTTTATCTCGATGTGCCATTTGTCTCCTTGGTGTTTATTGACAAAGTTTCTAATAATTCATTTGTATTATCAATTGTTTTTATCTGGTTAAAAAGGATTTGAGCATCGGAATATTGGTTTTTTAGAAAACCGAGCCATTGTTTTGATCGAGCTAAAGTAAATGCTTCTGATTGATTTTCGCTGTATTGCTGAATCAATAACAAAAATTGTTTAAAAACAGATGACCAAGGAGGGGAAAGTGATGATGCATTTTCTTCTTTTAAAACGAAATCAATTTGCTTAATGAGAAAGGGATTCATTAATAGGCCTCTTCCAATAGAGACATTTGTTAACTGAGTTTTTTTAACAAAATGATGGTAATCACGAGGAGTAAAAATATCACCATTTCCAATAATAGGAAGGCCAATTGTCTCTTGTGCCGTGAGTAAGGCTTCAAAATCAAGGGGAGGGGAATAATTTTGTTTTCGTGTCCGAGCATGAATGGTGATCCAACTTAGTTTCGCCGCCTCTAAAGCCAATAAAACATCCTTGTAAAAAGTTTTGTCGTTTAATCCCGTTCTTATTTTTGCTGAAACGGGGAGGGGGTAAGGGACGGCTTGTCGAACGGCTTGACTTATTTTAAAAATTTTTTCTGGAAAACTAAGTAAATATGCACCAGCATGGTTTTGATTCACTTTTTTTGAGGGACATCCAAAATTGAGATCAATTCCTAGCGCGCCCAATTGAACTGCAAAAGCAGCATTTTCAGCCATTGCATTGATATTACTTCCAAGAAGTTGAAGATAGATTGGGGTATTGTTTGAAGTTCGTCCTTTGTTTTTGAGTTCAGGATAAATAGTGTAAAAATCTTTTTTAGAAAGAAGATGATTATTGATTCTTAAGAATTCAGTGAATCCCGCTTTAATGGGGTTAATTGATGTCAAAAGATCGCGAAAATAAAAATCAATAACTCCTTCCATGGGAGCAAGATAGAAACTCATGGCTTAATTATGCTTTCCATAAACAGTCCTGTTTCTTTTGAAATAAGTTGTCAGTTATCAGTTGTCAGTTATCAGCAAATAGATTTAAAATTTTAAAGACTTAAAAGAAAGAAACTGAAAACTGAAAACTGTAGGCTGCCGACAATACGAGAGGAAATCAATGAAAAAAAGAGGAATTGGAGTCTTTTGTAGTTCCAGCGATCAATTGGATAAAAAGTTTTATGACACAGCCAGCAAGGTTGGGGAGTGGATAGGACGTCAGGGGTATCATTTGATTTATGGAGGAGCCAGTGTTGGAATGATGGGCAGAGTTGCTGATGCTTGCTTAGAAAATGGAGGAGAAGTTACTGGTGTTATGGTTAAGGCTTCAACGGGATTTAAAGAAATTGCTCATACGCGATTAAGTCAATTAATAACAGTTGATTCTATGTCAGAGAGAAAATCTGTGTTGATTCATTTATCAGAGGTTTTATTGGTTCTGCCCGGTGGAATTGGCACTTTAGACGAGCTTCTCGATGTTCTCGTTACAAAGTATCTGCATTTTCATCAAAAGAAAATTTTTCTTTTTGATTCTCCTCCCGTTTGGCAACCGTTTTTGGATTATTTAAAAATCCTTCAAAGTCATCAATTGGTTGAGAAAAAGATATTTGATCTTATCGAACGGGTTTATAGTATTGAAGACGTGAGTCTAGTTAAGTAGTGACTATTTTGCAACAGGCACTAAGTAGGGATAATGCGGAGTTTCATTTTATGCTTCAGTGACATTGCCTTTTGAAATAAGCTAATATGCTTTTTAGCTTTGTGTATAAACAAAAGGATAAACAGAATGGACGACCTGGAAAAAAGAGAATTACCAAAAGTGGCTTCGAGCGTGTATGTTGAATGTAAAAAATGTGGAGTTGAGCGTTATCATAAGGTGATTGCTCATTCGACTTCGACTTCGGCAAAAATCACATGTGAGGTTTGTGGAAGTAAAAAAACATTTAAAATTCCCAAGGTTCAAGAGAGAAAACTAAAACGAAAGGTCTCAGCAAAAAAAATTATTGAGACAAAAGAAACTCATGAAATACTCTATGAAAAGCTAAAAGAAGAATTGTCCGGTCAAGAGCCACAGCCCTATTCTATGACACAGCTCTTCAAAAAAGATATGGTCATTAAACATAAGAAATTCGGAATTGGTTTTGTTACCGAATCATATGGTCAAAAAATTTCAGTGGTTTTTCAGGAATCTATAAGGGATTTAGTTCATAACAGATAGTGCTTGTTGCGAAATAGATTTAATGGAGATGTGCGATTAGTTTTACTTATATCGAGGCGTGACGACGAACGGCTAGCAAGAGGCGCTAAC
>CAYMLA010000005.1:0-13272 GCA_964390785.1 uncultured Bdellovibrionales bacterium
GTTTGAAACAATAAACATTGCGTAATGATAAATTTGCTTAAAAAAACAAGATCTGGGAGTCTTATAGTATAAGTGCCATTCCACTCAGCGCAATATAACATCCAATAGGGCCTCCAGCCATCAAACAGACAAGGGCATTTGCTTTTTGAGTATTTAAAAATAATGATGAAAACAAAAACATAAAAATTAAAATAAGATGTTTCATGTGTAATCTCCTTAATAAAATTTGAACCAGCGCGCCTCAAATCTGACTATTTCTCTCCAAGCACTATTTATTGGCTAGTCCTTTATTATAATTTAAGTTTATAAATCACATTAGAGAATGTTTATATTAAAGAATAATGACATACAATAAATATATAGTCCGTAACGAAAGAAATGAGACATTAGCTGTTTAGATATTTCTTAGGTGGAATCAATGCGCGACGACGAAGGACTAGCCTATAGCTAATTTGAGGAGGAGCAAATTGATTCCAGCAAGAAAGATCAAGCAGATGATGTCTCATTTCTTTCGTTACGGACTATATAAGCTTAAAATAAAATTTTGAAAATTATTCAATTGAATCAATCAATTTGATATAAAGAAGAATTCAATATTGGTAAAAATCACTGCGACTCTGACGGAATCAGTTCAATAAGATTATGTCCTGAAAGAGCTTTTAGTGTTCTTGAGGAGGGAATGGCTTTCCATTGATGGTAGTTTAAATTCCACATTTTAGACAGGTTCTTAAATGAATATTGATGAGGGTTGATGTATTGGGGTTTATTTAAAAATTGAGAAAAAATTTTTCCACCAAAATTATTGACAACAATAACGTTAAGCGTTTGTTGGCTGAGTTGAGGGAGTATCCAAAATCCAGCATTATCATAAAGAGTGCTGAGGTCTCCACAAATGAGCCAATTTTGTTTTTTTGGAGAGCTCCAACCTAAAAAAGTTGAAACGATGCCATCGATTCCATTAGCCCCTCGATTGACTGCAATTTCAACTTGAGGTGGCGGCCAAACAGTGTAAGCGTCCCATTCTCGAATAGGTAAACTATTTCCTAAAAAAACTTTTGAATCTGATGGAATTTTTTTTGTGAGTTGATAAATTAAAGAGGCTTCACTTGTTGGATGAACAGAGAGATTTTTTGTTAATTTTTGATATTGAATTTGATCGTAATCTAAAACAAGAGACTTGTCTGGAGAGACAAGGGGAGGCAAAAGTTTTTCAAGGCTACAAAGTGATCCAAAAGCAAATTGTTTTCTTGATAAACCAGAAAAATTCAGATGAGAAAAACTTAACGTTGGAAGGAAAAAATATTTTTGTTCCAAATCACGCCAAAGTCGACAAGAGGGGACTCCTCCGATACGAACAATGCCTGTAATGAGTTTTGAATCAATGAAAGAGCTTATGATTTGTGATCCTGATTTAATTAATTTTGAATCAAGCTTTTTAAGATGCCTTAAGTTTGAAGATGACTCAAGATAGAAAACAAAGGGCATTTTGTTTAAAAATTGAGTGACTTGCTTTTGATGATCAAAATCAAGATTGCTGACAAGAATAAGGGGGTTGGGACTTATTTTTAAAAAGCGCGCCCATGTGTTTTGAGAAATTTCTTTTACAAAATGACTTTTTGTCAATTTTTTCTGTTTTTTATAACAAGATTTTAAATTCATCTTTAAAGGCTCATCAATCAAAGGTTCATCAAAACAAATGTTTATATGAATTGGAGAATCACTTTGAAGATGTTTAATTTTATAAATATCGTTGATTTGATCAATATCAAAAGATTGAGAAACAAAAGAAGAAAATAAATTTTTTTGTTCAATGCTTTGTGGCGCCCCTGATCCGCGATAACTTTTTGGGCGATCAGCAGTAATGATCACTAAAGGAAGGCCACTGTAATGGGCTTCAATCACTGCCGGCAAACACTGGGCGGAGGCTGTTCCCGATGTTGTAATGAGTGCTGAAGGTTGTTTTGTTTTTTTACACAGTCCTAATGTGAAAAAGCTCGCTGAATTTTCATGAAAATGAGTCCAAATTTTTTTTTTATTTAAACATTCGATCAGAGGGGCATTGCGGGCTCCCGCGCAAATAACAAAGTTATCTAGTCCAAGTGAGCTTAAATGGTTTAAAAGTTTAAAAGCCAAACGCATGTTCATGTCGAGGACTCCACTTCATTTGGTTTGCAATCTAGCTTTTTTATATTCAATAAGCCGTCATTAAAAAAAACATTTTTTACCGTCTGCCTTTTATTTTTTAATTCGTTCCATTCTTTTTCAAGAAGGCTTTCTTCAACGATTCCACAACCAGAAGAAAGATGAATTTGATTGTTATGCCATTGAATGTTACGAATTCCCACAAGACAATGAAATTCATGGGAGTTTAATCTTATGCCAAAAGGAGCTCCATAGCGCCATCGTTGTTGCTTGTTATCAATTAACTTCATAAGATCTTTCCAAAATAAAGTTCTCGGAAAAACCCCTAGAGCGGGAGTAGGATGTAAAAGCCGAACAAGAGTTTCAAATTCAATTTTTATTTTTAACTGAACCTCCAAAAGAGTTTTAAAGTGGATGAGTTGATGATAGGGCAGAACGGTGGTCTTATTTTTTTTAATTTCTCCAAAAGGATTCAACTGATTGATAAGATCATCAATAACAAGTTGATGCTCACGTTTTTCTTTTGGGTTTGATTTAAATTGAGTGATTTTCGATTTATCATGGGTTCCCGCTAAAGCCATTGTTTTTAATTTTGAGTCAAACATCGAAAAAAGCAGTTCAGGACTTTGTCCCATTAATCCTGAATCATTAGACCAAAATCCATAAGAAAAATGATCGCCAGCAGACAATAAATTTCTAATTAAAAAAAATCGAATGTGTTTTGTATTTAAATGGAATAAACAAGATTGATGAACAAGAGGTACAATTTTTTTTATAGACTTTGTTTGAATAAGATTCATCGCCAATTGAAATTGATTTTGAAAATCTTCAAATGACGGTTCATTCCATTTGAGACTAGAAAAAGAAGGAGGAGAAGGAGAACAAGATGCTGATAAAAAACGAAGAAATTGATCGTCAGAAATAATGGCAAAATGCTCAGGAACAAGCCAAGGAGTTTGATTTTCTAAATAAAAATCGGGACAGTAAAAACTCGGTTTATTTTCATCGTGTCGATCTTTCCAAATAAAAGTTCCCCATCCAATAAAATTCAAATTGGGTTGTTTTCGAAACCAAATTCCAGAACTTAGAAATTCTGCGCTTAACATCATGATTTTATTGCTAAACTGAATTTTATGATTTGTCTAGTGTTAGATCGTTTTATTTTTGTTCCCCAGTGATGTCATGTAAAAAAGGGTTACCATTTACCTATAATTTTGATATAGTCCTCAACAAAGTTGAACAAACAGTTGAGCAAACTGTGAGGGATTTTTTGAAAATAAAAAAACGAGAAGTCCAAATTGGATCATTAACTATAGGCGCAGGCGATTTTTCAGTCATTGCAGGCCCGTGTTCTATTGAATCTGAAGATCAGTTTCGAATGCTTGTTTCAGACCTCTACAGGGTGGGTGTTTCGTTTATTCGAGGCGGAATTTTTAAAATGAGAACAAACCCTCAAAGTTTTCAGGGCCTTGGCTTTGAAGCTCTTGAAATCATTAAAACTTTAAAGAAAGAAAAACCGTTTCTTATTGCTTCAGAAGTAACAGATCCTCGTCAAATTTCAGATATGCTTGAAGTGGTTGATGTGTTTCAAGTGGGTTCTAGAAATATGTATAATTATTCTTTGCTTAAAGAATTGGGAAAAATTGATAAACCAATCCTTTTAAAAAGAGGATTTAGCGCCTTAGTTTCAGAGTGGCTTTTGGCTGCAGAATATGTTGTTAGCAATGGAAATGATCAGGTTATTTTATGTGAACGTGGAATTCGAAGTTTTGAAACCACAACACGCAATACGCTTGATTTAAATTCAGTGGCTTTTATAAAAAAGAATTCAAATTTCCCTGTTTTGGTTGATCCTTCTCATGGTGTTGGAGTTTCAGCATTGGTTCCTGAGCTTTGTTGGGCGGCTGTTTGTGTTGGAGCGGATGGGTTATTGGTTGAAGTTCATGATTCACCCGAAAAAGCTTTTTCAGATGGATTTCAAGCTCTCACTGTTTTTGAGTATCAAAAAATGATGAACCAATTAAAAAAAGTTTTAACTGTTTTTGATCGGAAGTTGGCACAGCAATGAGTCTTCCAAGCTCGTCTGATCCCGATCAAGTTTGCAAAATGTTTTCTCAAATAGCTCCAAAGTATGATCTTGCCAATGATATTTTATCAATCGGATTACATCGAAGATGGAAAAAAAAACTGGTTTCTTTAGCCCCCAATCAATCCAAACAAAAGATTTTGGATGTCGCTACGGGAACCGGTGATTTGGTTGAATTATTTTTAAAACAAAACTTGAACGTTCAAATTTGTGGTCTTGATTTTTGTCCAACAATGATTGAACAGGCTCAAAAACGCTTTAGCGCTTATTCTCAAGTTGAATTTCAAGTTGGTGATGCTTTAAAGCTTCCCTATGAAAATGAACATTTTGATGTCGTTACTATTTCATTTGGCATTCGAAACGTCAGCGACCCCCATCAGGCTTTAGCAGAAATGGGACGCGTACTAAAACCCACAGGAAAAATTTTAATTCTTGAATTTGGTCAAGTTAGAAATCCTCTTTTAAAAAGAATTTATGGCTTATACTCGAAGCACTTTTTGCCATTGATTGGAGGGCTTGTTTCAGGCGCCCCTTTGGCTTATCAATATTTAGACAAAACAGCATCAGAGTTTCCTTCTGGAAATGAGTTTATTCGCATGATTCAATTGCAAGCTCATTTCAAAACGCTTCCACCAATTTCACTTTATGGTGGAATTTCATATATTTATCAGGCCTTCAAGGGGGCAAATTGAGAACAGGAGTTTAAAAATGGAAAACTGGATACCCATCAAAGATTATGAAGATATTAAGTTCAGTCGAACAGAGGATGGCATTGCAAAGATTTCTATTAACCGACCTGAAGTCAGGAATGCTTTTCGACCAAAAACTGTTTTTGAATTAAAAGAAGCCTTTGATCTTTGCCGAGATCATTCTGATATTGGTGTCGTGATTTTTACGGGTGAAGGTGAAAAAGCTTTTTGCTCAGGGGGAGATCAAAATGTCAGAGGAAAAGCGGGCTACATTGGAAAAGATGGTGTTCCACGACTTAATATTTTAGATGTTCAAAAACAAATCAGAGGATTACCAAAGCCGGTGATTGCAATGGTTGCAGGTTATGCCATAGGAGGTGGACATGTTCTTCATTTGGTTTGTGATTTAACCATTGCTGCAGAAAATGCTCGCTTTGGACAAACCGGTCCTAAAGTAGGATCATTTGATGGGGGACTCGGAAGCAGTTATTTAGCACGCATTGTGGGGCAAAAAAAAGCACGCGAAATTTGGTTTCTTTGTCGCCAGTACAATGCTCAACAAGCATTAGAGATGGGTTTAATCAATACCGTTGTTCCACTTGAAAAACTCGAAGAAGAAACATTAAAGTGGTGTCGTGAAATTTTATCTCATTCTCCATTGGCATTGCGATGTTTAAAGGCTGCATTGAATGCCGATTGTGACGGTCAAATGGGCTTATTGGATTTTGCTGGCAATGCAACTCTTTTGTATTATATGACAGAAGAAGCTCAAGAAGGAAAAAATGCTTTTATTGAAAAAAGAAAACCCAATTTTAAAAAATTTGATCGATTGCCATGATAGACGAAAGAATTAAAAATTGGTTTTTTGCATTTAGACCAAAAACACTAACCGCAGCTATCGTTCCCATTGTATCGGCAACAGCATTGGCACAACATCATTTTCAGCAATGGAAAATTTCTATTTTTGTCTTTTCTTTGTTGTCGGCGCTTTTTATTCAAATTGGAACGAATTTAGTGAATGATGCCATTGATTTTAAAAAAGGAACCGACAGAGAAGATCGGATTGGTCCTCGACGAGTCACTCAAAGTGGAATTTTTACTTTTCGTAACGTTTTTTGGACGGGAGCCTTCTTTTTTTTCTTGGCTATTCTTTGTGGTATTCCCTTAGTTATTATTGGAGGTTGGCCTATTTTATTAATCGGTGTTATCTCTATTTTTTTGGGCTATTTTTATACAATTGGTCCCTATTCTCTTTCTTATCAAGGTTGGGGAGATTTATTTGTCATTTTCTTTTTTGGATTAATTGCTGTTATTGGAGTTTATTATTTACATACAGAAACTTTTTCAAATGCCGCAGTGATTATGGGATTACAAATAGGTTTTTTAGCGACGGTTTTAATCGCCGTAAATAATTTGCGAGACATTGAGCAAGATAGACGATCTGGAAAAAAAACAATTCCAGTCCGATTTGGAATTCAATGGGCGCGAAGTGAAATTGTTTTTCTTTGTTTAATGCCCTTTGTTTTTGGGCTCTATTGGTTGTTTAATGGATTTTTATGGGCTTTTTTATTTCCTTTGCTTTGTTTTCCGATTGCAATAAGATTAATTCGAAGAATTTTAAAAACATCACCGGGACCAATTTATAATCAATTTTTAGCTGAGTCCGCTTTATTCCATTTAATTTTTGGTCTTACGCTGACAATAGGAATTTTATTACAGTGAAGGTTTGGATTAGCCCCTATCAATTGATCGCAAAAAAGAGCTTAAACGCTCAATCCTTAAATTCAATTCAAGGGGTCTTGTTAAGGGTCGACTTTGATGATCAAACAACAGGCTATAGTTGTTTGCAAGCTTGGGAAGGATTGGGTGATCAACCCTTATTTGTGCACCTAGAAAGCATTAAATCGCAAAAATGGACTTTTTTGGCAAAACAAGCAATAGAAATTGCAAAACAAGACGCTTGTGCTCGAGAAAAACGAGTGAGTTTGTTTGAGGGGTTTCAACCTATAAAAAGTCATTGGACGTGTTTGAGTTTGGAGGATTTTTTTAATGACGCATTTTCAAAAAAAGAAGAAGGCTTTGACGTCGTTAAACTTAAGCTAAGTTCTCATCTGATGTCGGATCTTCGTCGTTTATTCGAAAGAAATACATTTGGATTTCGATTTCGTTTTGATTTGAACTTAAGCCTTCAAAAAGAGGAAATTGAACACTTTGATATAAAAGATTTAAGTTTGTGGAAAAAACAAATTGATTTAATTGAAGACCCAATGCCTTTTGAAAGCCTGAGTTGGGAGAAATTGGCGAATTGTTTTGGCTCATTGGGTTTTGATCGCATCAGCATTGAAGAAGTTAAAGATCAAAAAAAGGATTGGATTAAACGCTCTAAAATTGTTTTTAAGCCAATGATTCAAAAATATTCTAAAATGATCTCTTTGGCAAAGCAATTTCAAGTCCCCATTTTAGTTACGTCCAATATGGATCATGTTTTTGGTCAAATGGTCTCCTATTATTATGCACTTCTTCTAAAAAAAAATTTTTCTCCCTTTTACTTTGATTGTGGAGTAATAACTCATTTACTTTTTGAAGAAAATGAGTTTTCATCCGAACTTAAAATTAAGAATGGAAAACTTTTATTTCCAAATGGTTTTGGGTTTGGATTTGATCAACAGCTTAAACAACAAAATTGGGAGAAGTTGATTTGATCGATTTTGAAAAAAAACAACCCCAATTTTTTTTAAATGATCGCTTGAACAAAGAACAAAAAAATTGGTTTTTTGATCTTTATAAGAAGATGCCCTGTCTTGAAGATCATATCTGGTTAACCACGAGCGGAACAACCTCAAAATCAAGTTATGGATTTAAGCTTGTCGCCTTATCGAAGCGAGCAATTTTTTTATCAGCTCAATCGGTTAATGATTTTTTCAATCTATCGAATCAAGATCTTTGGTTAAAGGTATTGCCGTCCTATCACATGGGAGGTCTTGGGATTTATGCGCGAGCTTTTTTAAGTGGCTCAACCGTTATTGAACAAGAAAAATGGAACGCTTCTTTATTTGTTGATTTGATTGAGAGAAAAAAAATCACATTAACATCCTTGGTTCCCGCTCAAGTTTATGATTTAGTTTGTCAAAAACAGAAAGCCCCCAATTCATTGAAAGCGGTTTTTGTTGGCGGTGCTTCGTTGAATTTTGAATTGTATATGGCTGCATTAAAAATAGGATGGCCTCTTTTGCCTTCTTATGGAATGACGGAAACATCCGCCCAAATTGCAACTGCACCTCTCACTACGACCTTAATAGAAACAGATCATATAACAACTATTCCAAAGCTTAAATTACTGCCTCATGTTCAGATAAATATAAAACAGAAAAAAGACAATGGCTCTGGGTCTTTGATTATAAAGTCAGATTCCCTACTTACAGGGTATGGACTTTATACAAGCGGAAGGGCAGAATTTGTTGATCCTAAAAAACAAGGGTGGTTTGAAACTGGGGATTTCGGAAGACTTGATGAAAAAGGTCTGACTGTTTGCGGACGAGAAAATGATTTTTTTAAAATTGGTGGAGAATCCACCAGCATTAGTCGTTTGCGAGAGATTTTTTTAAGTCTTAAATTGAAAAAAAACGACTATGAGTTTAATGGAGAGATTTTTTTATTTGAAGATCATCGTCTTGGATTTATTGTCGGATTAGTGATTTTTGAAAAATCAAATTTTTGTTTTGAAAAAATGATTTCTTTTGATGAGCTTCCTCTTCAGGTCAAAGAATTAGTAAATCAATTTCATCAAAAAGTAATGCCTTTTGAAAAAATAAGAAAGATTGTTATTACCAAAGAAGAGAAAAGTATTTTAGGGAAAAATCCCTGTTTATATTCAGCTACGAAGAGCTAGGTAGTGGCTGTTGCAAAACAGCCAACTTTTTCGTTGGCTTCGCTCAAATCTCACTGCGACGTACTTGATGTGCGCTTGACTATTTTGCAACAGCCACTATCTAAAATTTGTTTCGTTAAAGGTTTTTTTCTTAATAGAGCTTCTTTATTTTTGATACCACATAAGTCTTATTTTGAGATTTTTTATGTGTTTGTTATCTGTGTTTTATTCTTTTAGTTCAAAAATCCAAAAACTTCATTTTAAAATTCTTATTATGAGTCAAAAAAAGGCATTAGTGTGTAAAATTGATACAGTAATAAATTTTTTTTAACTCATGTTTATAGGTAAAAATGACGATATTTATATATAAGAATATGTTGCTTAATGAGCAAAGTGTTCATTGAGAAAAAAGACATTTTTATGTGGTTTTCTTCAGCTTTGTTAAATCTTGAACATTATGGAGAGTATGAATGGAACGTATAATGGATTTAATAAATCAAATTTTTATTTTTTCTTTTAGAAAATGGTTGAGATTTTTTGTTTTGAGTGGATTATCCGCTTTCATTTTAGGTTGTTCTATGGAAGCTGAAATTACTGATAATCGTTCAAAACCATTAATTCCTCATTTCCTGTTAAAGTCTGAAGATCAAGCTTTGTCCATCAATGAAGGTGAGGCGTATGAGTTCAGTGTTGCCATTGAAGATAGAGATGCTCCTGAAAATTCTTCTAAACTAATGAGGGCTTTAAATAAAACTTTTACTGTGAATTGGCTCATTATTGGCGGAGGACAAAAGTTTGAAATAGCTGCAGGAATTGGTATTATTAATAGCACATCGACTAGTTTTTCTTTTAATATCAAACCAATAAAAGATTCCAATTTTGATAAAGACCAATATTATACGATCAGAATATCTGAGACCAATGAGCAAGTTGAAAATTACTTAGAAATTCAAATTAAAGTCATTGATAAAACTGAACCGGCCTCATTAAAGCTTTCATTTGAACCAGAATATGATTTTGGAGAAAAAGCTATTGGTGAAACAGCTAAGGCCACTTTTCAGCTCACCAATGAAGGAGATGCAACAGCAATAACGATTTCTTCTGCAAATCTTTTGCCTCCTTTTTCATTTCAAGGAGGCGATTTTCCTGGTGATGGTGGAGACTGTGTTGATACGCTTAAAAGCAATTCATCTTGTAAAATTGTGGTTGAGTTTAAGCCCACCACTTTAAATTTAGAAACTCAATCAATTTTAATCAATTATAATAATGGCAAAATTGAAACAGACACAAGTCGATTAATCAAAGGAAAAGGAACGACGGACGTTCTTGCTGAACTTAAAGACGTTCCTTCTCAAATAAGCTCAGATATAAAATTTAATATTACTGTTGAAGGCTCGGGAGTCACACAGTATAGATACAAATTTGACAATTCAGGAATAATCAATTGTTTTAATGAGGTTGGTTATACTACACCTACGCCTGCAATTGATATTTCAACATTAATCACAGATGAATTTGATAGTCTATCCGACGGTTCGGTTAGCATTTGTGTATTGGGTGGAAATGCTTCAGATAAGTGGCAGCCGATCACTGCAGCGACCATTTACACTTGGACAAAAGACACGACAGCTCCAACCATTACTAGCGTCAATTCAAATAAAAGCAATGGCACATACGGAGTTGGTGAAGTCATTGATGTGCGTGTTCAATTTAGCGAAGCGGTCTCTATTACGGGATCTCCAACAATCACTATAGAGAATGGAACTTCAAACGCAGAAGCTGTTTATATTGAAAGTGCTTCAACGGAAACTCTAAAAGTTTTTGAATACAGCGTCCAATCGGGCGATGACAATGCTGATTTAGACTATGTTGGCCCAGGAAGTTTTAACCTTAATGGAGCCACTCTGGTTGACATCGCTGGAAATTCTGCCAACATCAACCTGCCCTCTATTGGTGGTGGAAACAGCTTAAGTGATCAAAAAAACATAGTCATCGACACGACAGCTCCTATTATTGCCTCATTTACTGTTAACGAATCAAGTCCATCAAATGATCTGTCTTGGGGCTTAACCTTTACAACCGATGGTTCGCACAGTCAGTGGTGTCTTTTAGAAAATGACAGCGACTCGAATCATTGTTCGTGGGAGACCTCAGCTCTTCCAACAAGCTTTACCGTATCAAGCACCAATGAGGCTAAAGTTTTATCGGCATGGGTTCGAGATAGTGTTGGAAATTTAAGTGTTCGATCAAGTAGTGCCAGCATTGTATTAGACACCGTCGCTCCGCTTGCTCCTTCAGGACTAAGTTTATTTGATCCTGCATCAAGTCCAGGAAACGACAGCACTCCTGAAATTCAAGTTTCAGGAGTCGTCAATGGGGACACCATTGAACTCTTTACTTCAAGCACATGTGATGCGGGTCAATCAAAAGGATCAGCAGGAGCCACTGGAGAAACCGTAAACGTTACAACGTCTAATCTTGACTCTGATGCTGAGTATGTTTTTTATGCTCAAAGCACTGATCCAGCAGGAAATAAAAGCTCTTGTTCAATAGCAAATGTCAACTACACATATGATAGTACGGAACCGACAATTATAAGTTTTAATATCAATGAAACCAGCCCTACAAACAATGATCCTTTTTCGATCACATTCACCGCCGATGGGACTCATAGTGAATGGTGTATTTTAGAAAACGATTCAACCGTTGAAAATTGCTCTTGGCAATCTTCGGCGCTTCCAACAACTTTTGATGTTGACGACACAAATGAAGATAAAACACTTTATGCTTGGATTCGTGATCCAGCCGGTAATGTTAGCTCTATGTTAAGTGATGGAGTAGTTGTTTTGGACACTATTGCTCCTTTGACTCCGAGTGCTCTTTCTCTTGTTGATCCGGCTTCTTCACCTGGAAACGATAATAAACCTAAAATTCAAGTAGGTGGTCTTGTTAGTGGAGACAGCGTTGAACTTTATACTGATGATGTTTGTTCAACTCCAACACTTTCTGGATCTGAGGTGGCAGCAGGAACAACTATTGATATAATAGCGAATGAAATCACTTCAGATGGAGTTGTTTTTTATTACGCAAAAGCGATTGATCCTGCTGGAAACGAAAGCTCTTGCTCTATTGCTTTTGTTGAATATGAGTTAGACAGCACCGCTCCTACAATCACAAGTTTTGATATCAACGAAACTAGCCCTACAAATAGTGACCCTTTTTCGATCACATTCACCACCGATGGGACTCATAGTGAGTGGTGTATTTTAGAAAACGATTCAACCGTTGAAAATTGCGGTTGGCAATCCTCGGCACTTCCAACAACCTTTGATATTGAAAATACAAATGAAGAAAAAACACTTTATACTTGGGTGCGTGATAGCTTAGGAAATATCAGCTCAATGAGCAGTGATGGGCCAGTGACCTTAGACACCGTTGCTCCCGATGCTCCGTCAGGATTAGCTCTTGTTTCACCAGCCACTTCTCCTGGAAATGACATTACGCCTGAAATTCAAATCTCTGGAGTTGTTAGTGGAGATACTGTAGAGCTTTTTACTTCAAACACTTGTGATGGTGGTCAATTAAAAGGTTCAATGACAGCTTCAGGAAGTTCAATCAATATAATCAGTTCTTCTCTTGCAGATGATTCAATTTATGTTTTTTACGCTCAAAGCACAGATCCTGCTGGAAATAAAAGCATTTGTTCAACAGCAAATGTTTCCTACGAAGTCGACACCGGTGCTCCAACGATTGTTTTAACGGGATCTCCATCCGGAACAAATAACATAATAACATTATCGATTGATGTTGGAGGAGATGAAGTCACTCATTACAAATACAAGTTGGGTGAAAGTGCCAGTACAGACTGTTCTGTTTCTACAGGATACAGCGGAAGTGAAATTGTTGAATCAACAGACATTACAAACGACATTTCTGGTTTATCTGATGGCGAAATTAAGCTTTGTGTGATCGGTCGAGACACTTTAGGCAATTGGCAATTAGAACCCAATGCCACAACTGCTACTTGGACTAAAGACACTGTTTTGCCCACAATTACAAGTTTTAGTATTGATGAATCCACTCCCACCAACAATGATCCTTTCTCGATCACATTCACCACCGATGGATCTGAATCTGAATGGTGTATTTTAGAAAACGATAATACGGTCGGAAATTGCAGTTGGCAATCCTCTGCTCTTCCAACAAGTTTTGATGTCAATGACGTCAATAATGCTAAAACACTTAATGCTTGGGTGAAAGATGTGGCTGGAAATGTGAGTTCTATGTTCAGTGATGGACCTATCACTTTAGACACGGCTGCTCCTTCAGCTCCTTCAGGATTAACCCTCGTTTCTCCGGCAACCTCTCCTGAAAACGATAGTACTCCTGAAATTCAAATCGCAGGTGTTGTTAGTGGCGATACCATTAAGCTCTTCACTGCTTCAAACTGCACCGAACAAAGAGCCTCTGGAATCGCTTCAGAAACC
>CAYMLA010000005.1:13282-13515 GCA_964390785.1 uncultured Bdellovibrionales bacterium
TCAATCTTACTTCTTCAGAGCTTACTGAAGGTGATTACACCTTCTACGCAAACTCCACTGATGCTGCTGGAAACGTGAGCGTTTGCTCTACAGCCAACGTCAGTTACACTTACGATAACACAGCTCCAACGATCACTAGCTTTAGTATTGATGAAGCTAGTCCAACAAAAAATGATCCTTTCTATCGGCGTCGTCCTGGGCGAGCGGCAGGCGCGGCGGGCCGGAGCGCGTGG
>CAYMLA010000005.1:13525-17817 GCA_964390785.1 uncultured Bdellovibrionales bacterium
CTCGCACTGGTGTATTTTAGAAAACGATAGCACAGTTGGAAATTGCAGTTGGCAATCATCGGCAATCCCAACAACTTTTAATGTCAGTAACACAGAAAACGCTAAAACACTTTATGCTTGGGTTCGAGACGCGGCAGGAAACGTTAGTTCGATGTCAAGTGATGGAGCTGTTACTTTAGACACCACAGCTCCCGATACTCCAACGGGGATAACATTAATTGATCCTTCTTCTTCTCCAGGAACCGATTCAACTGTTGAAATGCAAGTTAGCGGAGTTGTTGTCGGTGATACAGTAGAGTTATTTACGGACAGTAATTGTTTAGTTTTAAGTAGTAAAGGAAGTGCCGTTGTAAGCAATGGAACATCCGTAAACATTACAACTTCAACCCTAACAGAAGCCAGTCATGATTTTTATGTCAATAGCACCGATCCCGCAGGGAACACTTCAAATTGCTCTGGGCTTCTTGTTACTTATGAATATGATGTAAGCGCTCCAACGGTTACACTTTCGGGTGAACCAACTGGAACAAATAAAACAACTGTTTTAGCCATTGATATTGTAGGAACTGGAGTGACTCATTACAAATACAAGTTGGGAGAAAGTGCGACCACCAATTGTTCCGTTTCAACAGGATACAGTGGAAGTGAAATCGCTGTCTCAACAGATATTACAAATAACATTTCTGGTTTATCCGATGGAGAGATTAAACTTTGCGTGATTGGTCGTGATGCGGCTGGAAACTGGCAACCTGAAGCCAGCGCCACAATTGCCACTTGGACAAAAGACACTATTCTTCCTGCAATCACAAGCTTTAATATCGATGAAACAAGTTCTACAAAAAATGATCCTTTCTCCATCATATTCACAACCGATGGATCTGAATCCGAGTGGTGCATTTTAGAAAATGATAACACGGTCGGAAATTGCAGTTGGCAATCTTCCGTTCTTCCAACAACTTTTAATGTCAATAACACAAACAATGCTAAAACCCTCTATGCTTGGGTTAAGGATGAGGCCGAAAATGTGAGCACTCTGTCAAGCGATGGGCCAATCACCTTAGACACAGTCGCTCCAACAGCTCCTTCAGGATTATCTCTTGTTTCACCGGCCACTTCTCCTGGAAATGATAACACTCCTGAAATTCAAGTTTCTGGAGTTGTCATTGGCAACACGGTTGAACTTTTTACTTCAAACACCTGTGAGGCTGGGCAATCAAGAGGCTCAGCAACTTCCACAGGAACAACAATAAACATCACAAGCTCAAGTCTCCCTGGTGATGCTGTTTATAATTTTTATGCTCAAAGCACTGATCCAGCAGGAAATGTCAGTTCCTGTTCAATCGCAAATATTGAATATGAACTTTACACCAATGCTCCAACGGCGACTCTATCTGGACAACCCACAGGAACAAATAAAACAACTGTTTTAAATATTAATGTTGGCGGAACCGATGTTACTCATTATAAATACAAAATTGGGCTATCAGGAACAATTGATTGTTCTGTTTCAGGTGGATATAGTTCAGAAATTTCTGAATCCACCAATATAACCAATAATATTTCCGCACTTTCTGATGGAGAAATCAAGCTCTGTGTTATCGGTCGTGATGCTATTAACAATTGGCAGCCTGAAGCCGCTGCCACCGTTGCTACTTGGACAAAAGATACGATTTCTCCAGTGATCACAACTTTAAGCGTTGATGAAACCAGTCCTACAAAGAATGACCCGTTCTCAATCATATTCAACACTGATGGAACCCAAAGTGAGTGGTGTATTCGAGAAAACGACAACGTCGTTGGAAATTGTATTTGGCAAGCCTCTACGCTTCCAACTTCTTTTGATGTCAATAACACAAACAACGCTAAAACCCTCAACGCTTGGGTGCGTGATATAGCGGGTAATGTCAGTACGATAGCCAGTGATGGTCCAATCACATTAGACACCGTGGCTCCAACGATAACATCCGTGACTTCGTTTCTTGCAAATTCCACCTATACGACCGGAAAAGTTGTCGATATTCAGGCCACATTTAGTGAAAATGTCATCATCAGTGGTTCTCCCTATGTTGTCATGGAAACAGGAACAACTGATCGAAATGCCGTTTTTAACTCCGGAGCTTCATCAACGACAGAAAAAGTTTTTGATTATACCGTACAAGCAGGCGATGTGAGTAATCATCTTGAATATGTTAATATCAATAGTTTTACCGTTAACGGCGCTACAATCACAGATGCTGCTGGAAATACAGCCACAGTAACGTTACCTTCCATCGGTGGTGGTAACTCCCTAAGTGATAACAAATATATTATTATCGACACTCAAGCTCCAGTCATTAATGCATTTACAATCACCGAATCCAATCCCTCTAACGACACCTCTTGGTCAATCACTTTTACGGCTGACGGGAGTGAAGTAGACTATTGCATTCGAGAAGATAATGCTGTTGGAAGTTGCTCATGGACTTCCGTTCCTCTTCCAGAATCATTTACAGTCTCTGGTGCGAATGAAGCAAAAACCCTCTATGCTTGGGTTCGAGATGCCCTTCATAACACCAGCTCGGCATCGAGTTCTGGTCCTGTTACTTTAGATACAGTCGCACCAACTGCGCCCTCAGGTCTTAGTCTTGTGACGCCGTCGTCATCACCAGGAAACAATCCGACACCCACGATTCAAGTTTCTGGAGTTGTTAGTGGTGATACAATTAAACTTTTTACTGCCTCAAATTGCACTGGCCAAAAAGCTTCAGCAAGTTCTTCCGGAACAACAATCAACTTGACGTCATCTTCTCTTGCTGAGGGAACACATACATTCTATGCAAACGCTACTGATCCAGCGGGTAATATATCAGCGTGTTCAGCGGTAAGTTTGACTTATGTTTTAGATTTATCAATTCCAACGGCGACAATTTCAGGCCAACCAACAGGAACAAATAGCACTACTACCCTTGATGTTACAGTTGCTGGAGATGAAGTCACTCATTATAAATATAAGGTTGGTATTGGATCGATTGATTGTTCGAACTCATCGGGCTACTCTACTGAAACAGTTGTTGGTACAAAAATCACAGATGATATTTCTGGTCTTGTCGATGGAACCATTAAGCTTTGTGTTGTCGGGCGCGATAGCTCTGGCAACTGGCAAGCCTATGCTTCTGCCACCATCGCTAATTGGACCAAAGACACCACTCCACCGTCGGTGCCTTCAGGTCTGAGTCTGGTCACGCCGTCTTCTTCACCGGGTAATATTGCTGCTGCTGTGATCCGAGTGAGTGGTGTTGTCAATGGAAACACAGTTTATCTTTTTACCGGTTCTGGTTGCGCTACTGCTCGTGGCTCTGGTGTTGCTTCTGGCACAACCATTGATATTACGACCTCTCCTGTTTTATCTCCTGATGCTACTTATAACTACTATGCAAAAACATCTGATCCAGTTGGCAATCTTTCAGCTTGTTCCAGTGCAACAGTTGCATACACTCTTGATACTGCCGCTCCGACAGCGACACTTTCAGGGCAACCCACTGGCACAAACAACACCACCACGCTCAATGTCACTGTGGCAGGAACGGGCGTCACTCACTACAAACACAAAGTTGGCCTTGCTGGCTCAACGGATTGCTCAAACGCAACGGGCTACTCTTCTGAAACTGTTGTTGGAACTAAAATCACAAATAGCATCTCCGCTCTTGCTGACGGAGCCATTCGGCTCTGTGCTGTCGGGCGCGATAGCTCTGGCAACTGGCAAGCCTATGCTTCTGCCACCATCGCTAATTGGACCAAAGACACCACTCCACCGTCGGTGCCTTCAGGTCTGAGTCTGGTCACGCCGTCTTCTTCACCGGGTAATATTGCTGCTGCTGTGATCCGAGTGAGTGGTGTTGTCAATGGAAACACAGTTTATCTTTTTACCGGTTCTGGTTGCGCTACTGCTCGTGGCTCTGGTGTTGCTTCTGGCACAACCATTGATATTACGACCTCTCCTGTTTTATCTCCTGATGCTACTTATAACTACTATGCAAAAACATCTGATCCAGTTGGCAATCTTTCAGCTTGTTCCAGTGCAACAGTTGCATACACTCTTGATACTGCCGCTCCGACAGCGACACTTTCAGGGCAACCCACTGGCACAAACAACACCACCACGCTCAATGTCACTGTGGCAGGAACGGGCGTCACTCACTACAAACACAAAGTTGGCCTTGCTGGCTCAACGGATTGCTCAAACGCAACGGGCTACTCTTCTGAAACTGTTGTTGGAACTAAAATCACAAATAGCATCTCCGCTCTTGCTGACG
>CAYMLA010000006.1:0-17736 GCA_964390785.1 uncultured Bdellovibrionales bacterium
TGTTGGGGCGATAGTTGGAATGACTGTAGGTTTGGGCGTCGCTGTTGGAGCAATGGTTGGAATGACTGTAGGTTTGGGTGTCGGTGTTGGGGCAATGGTTGGAATGACTGTAGGTTTGGGCGTCGCTGTTGGGGCGATAGTTGGAATGACTGTAGGTTTGGGCGTCGCTGTTGGAGCAATGATTGGCACAACAGTTGATTGAGGCGTTGTTGTCGGGCTAATGGTTGGGGATGTCTCTGGGACTTGGTTTTCTATAAAAACATTATCAATGGCATCAAGTCGACCTAATGTTTGAGTGTGAGATTCAATTTTACTATTTAATGCAATGATATCTATGCTTAAACCTTCTGTTAAAAATTCAAATTCAATTTTAAAAAGGTCTTCTTTAAGATTTATAACATCAATTAAAAACCACTCAAATGCATGATGGGTTTGAAATGAGAAAACATCCTCTTTGAGGAGTGTTTCGCTTTGAGATTCGTAAATATTAAGGCGTAATTTTGAATCTTGGCTGTAACTATTTTTTATTCGAATAAAAATAGAAAAGGAAATTAAATTTTTATTATCTAATTGTAAAGATAAAATGGATTTTTCGCGTGATGTTTGACTGAGAGAAACAGACCTTTTTCCATGAGCTTTAAGATCACTAACGTTGTTTAACAAAGATGAATCTGAAGACAAAAGGGTTTCAGCTTCAATTAATGAAAGAGAATCTTCATTCAGTAAAAAGGTTTGATCTGCTGTGCTGGAAGGGTCAAAAACATCAAATGAGTTCTCTTCAAGATCGAGTTCAGCAACTTCAAAACCAGAACCACAGTTTTGGAAAAAAACAAAAAAGGAACTCATAACAAAAATGAAAATGGTTAAAACAAAAATGCTCTGTTTATTGAAAATAGATTTCATAACACTCACTCCCCTTCGTTTCGTTCGCAGCCTACAGTTATCAGCTTCTATCTTTTAAATCTTTAAAACTATCAATCTCTTTGCTGATAACTTATTCAGATGAAACATTAATGTTTAATTTAATAAAAATTTTCTTAAAAACAAAATTTACAAATTAAACACTCTAATCGTTCTCCCGTCTGTCTATCTAAATAGTGGCTGTTGCAAAACAGCACACTAAATAATAATCTATCATAAAAATAGAAAAAAATAAAACATTACGCTTGTTTTGTGTCTTAAATTGATACACGTCCGGGAAATTAATTCTCCATATTAGACCTGTTCATCCCTCATCAGAAATTGATTTAAGTTGGCTGTTATTACTTCATTAATTCTGCTGAAGAGCCTTAAAAATTAACTCTACAGTTTGCTAGTAGTCGTCGTTTTCTGAACCCAAATCTTTAAGATACGTATACCCCATCAATCCATCGGTATAGTTTTTCATTAACCATTTAGCCTCCTGCTTAGAAAGAGAACCTTTGCGAATGCTGACCTCTGAGGCTTGCCTGATTTTTTCAATCAATTCATGAGACTGATATTGAACATAACTTAAAACGTCTTTTACTCGATCCCCTCGAACAAGAGAATCAACAGAATAGTTTCCATCTTCAGACAATGAAATATGCACAGCATCGGTATCTCCAAATAAATTATGCATGTCTCCAAGTATTTCTTGGTAAGCCCCTGTTAAAAAAACACCAAAATAATAAGGCTGATCATTTAACACCTTATGAACCTCTAAGGTTTTTTTGTGCTCTCCTGAATCAATATCTAAAAATCGCTCAATGCGTCCATCTGAATCACAGGTTAAATCAACCAAAATAGCCCTATAATTAGGCTCTTCATTTAATCTTTGAAGTGGCATTACGGGGAAAATGTGATCCACAGCCCAAGAATCGGGAAGCGACTGAAAAACGGAAAAATTACAAAAATAAGTGCTACACAATTCTTGATTCAACTCAAAAATTATATCTTCAGTATCTTCAACTCCCTTTGCAATATCTCTTATGCGAGTGGCTAAGACCCAATAAAATGAATCCGCCCAGGCGCGTTCTTGCAAACTCAACACACCATAAGTAAACAATTGAAGAATTTCATTCTTAACTTCCATTAAATCGTTATAATACTCGTTTACATTATCTTCGTTGAGAGTATTATACATATACTGTAGATCTTGTAAAATTTGATGTTCAGACTCAGTTGCTTTTTTTGGAACATCTCTTTTTTCCAATTCATTAAAACCTAAAACATTAAAAATTAAAACGCTTCCATGAGCGACAATGGCTCGACCTGACTCAGTGATAATATTAGGATGAGGAATGTCTTTTTCATCACAAACATTTTGAACAATTGAAACCACATCATTAGCATATTCTTGTTCTGTATAGTTTGTGGAATGAAATGTTTTTCCTGACCCGTCGTAATCAACTCCAAGCCCACCCCCAACATCAATGTAATGTGGCTTGGCTCCCATTTGATGAAGTTCTACAAAATATCTCATTGCTTCTTTTAACGAAGCTTTAACGGATTGAATGGATGGAATTTGTGACCCAATATGAAAATGAACAAGCTCTAAGCAATCGAGCATATTTTCTTCTTTAAGAATATTAACGCTTTCAACAATTTCACTTGGAACAAGTCCAAATTTTGATTTTGCTCCAGAAGATTCAACCCAACGCCCCGATCCTTTTGAATTTAACTTAATTCGAAATCCAATAATTGGACGCGTTTTAAGCTCTTTTGCTATTTCAATGATCATTAAAAGCTCTTTAAATCGATCAACAACTATCACTGTATTTTTACCTAGTTTTAAAGACAATAATGCCGTTTCAATATACTGTCTATCTTTGAAACCATTACAAATAATCAAACCTTCAGATTGACTCATTAAAGCCAAACCAATTAATAACTCTGGTTTTGAACCACATTCAATTCCAACTTGAAAAGACTCATGAGTCCCAACCAATTCACTGACCAAATGATATTCTTGATTGACCTTAACAGGATAGACACAGTTGTATTTTCCATTGTACTGATACTCTTGAATTGCCGTATCAAAACATTGATTAATCAAATTCAGTCTCGCTTTGGTTACATCAGGAAAACGCAACAAAACAGGAACGCGCACTCCACGTTCTGTAAGGTCCGTTGTTAATTCAAACAAATCCAAACTGGCATTGTTTTCTCCCCAAGGCGTTACAGTCACATGACCTTGTTCATTAATTCTAAAAATGTCTTCTCCCCAATATTCAATTCCATATAAATCACTGCTTTTTTGTACAGACCAACCCTTATTTTCCATAACATAAACTCCACTTCATTTTGTTTGCAACAATTACAATTATACAACAGCCACTAAATAGTGGCCGTTGCAAAACAGCCACTAAATAATTAAAAAAACAAAATTTTATGTTAAATAACTCTCTTTTTGAATCAAATCAAATCTTTATCAGTTTTTTAACGCTGTTTTGCAACTTGCCTAAATGGCTGTTGCAAAATAGTCAAATTTGAGGCGCGCGAGCTCAAATTAAACAAAGCGTACATTAAGTCCGTCACACTCCGCTGTTCCAGAGAATTTTTGTCTCGAAATGGCTCAATTGAATTCTTCTGAGATAAAAATACTTTGGCACAGCGGAGGGCGATCTTTTTTCTTTCAGGTCTTTAGTCATAACGCTAAAATTGTTGGCTGAGGATAAAGACCACGTTATGATAGGAATATGACAAAATTTTTTCAAAATGAACAAAGACGTGTTTTGGTTGTGGATGACGATCCCGATTGTCTTGAAATTGTTACTAAAGCCCTTCATTGGGAAGGATATAATGTTGAATCGGCAAATTCAGGAATTGAAGCCTTAAAAAAAATTGCCTCATGGTTTCCCCACCTCGTCATTCTCGATATGAATATGCCGAAGCTCAATGGAATTCAAACGTTAAAAAAAATCAGACAAAAACAAGAATCCTATGTCTCCGTTATATTTCTTTCCGGAAACACGGCAACGGAAGATAAAATAAGAGGTCTTAACGCGGGAGCAGATGACTATATTTGCAAACCCTTTGAACCTCTTGAACTTCTTGCTCGTGTTCGATCTCAATTAAGAATCAAAGATCTTAACGATGACCTTATCGCAGCCAATAAAAAATTAAGAGAACTGGTTGACATTGATGACTTAACGGGACTTTTTAATATGCGCTCTCTCTACCGAAGACTTGATTTTGAGCTAGAACGCGCTAGACGATTTAAGCGCTGTATTTCTGCAGCTATGATGGACATGGATTTTTTTAAAAATGTAAATGACGGTCATGATCATTTATTTGGAAGCTTTGTATTAACTCAAGTGGGAGAGATTATTAAAGAAAATATTCGCACCATTGACTTTGCTGCTCGTTATGGAGGGGATGAGTTTCTTATTATTCTTACTGAAGTTAATCAAATGGGGGCGAATCTCTTTTGTGAACGACTGCGTTCAAGAATTGAAGCCTTTAATTTTGAACATGAAGAAGATAGCATTCGCCTTACAGCAAGCATTGGTTATGCCCTGTTTAATCCCAAATTTGATAAACCAGAAGCGCGATCTCTTGTTAGAAATGCAGACCGAGCCCTTTATCAAGCTAAAGAATTAGGAAGGAATCGAGTGATTGAATACACAGACAAAATGATCGATGCCATCGATGAGCGTAAGCTTGCGGCAAGAAGAGCACAAAAAGAGTAGAACAACTCCTATTTTCGCTCTTAATGGGAGTGTTGCATGTCTATTGACCAATTGAAAAACAATCTTGAATTAAAAAAAACTTTGCCAGTTTCAATCGTGTATTTATTGGTTTCAATAATTATTTTTGCCATTAAATGGTTGGCTTATTATCGCACAGGTTCACAAGCCGTCTTTTCCGATGCTCTTGAAGGAATTGTAAACATATTTGCCGCTCTTATTGCTCTAACTCTTATTTACTTTGCCCTACAACCTGCTGATAAGGATCATCCTTACGGACATGGCAAACTTGAATTCTTCTCTGCAGCCTTTGAGGGGACTCTGCTTTTTATTGCGGGAATTGTTATAATTATTGACTCAATCAAAACTCTTCATGGCGAACATCAAATCACTCAATTTTCATTTGGGCTTTTACTTATGGTGCTTACGGGATTAGGAAATTTACTTTTAAGCTTGTATTTAAACAAAAAAGGGAAACAACTTAATTCGCTTGCACTTATCGCAAGCTCAAAACACGTCGCCTCTGACGTGTGGACAACTGTTGGAGTTGTTTTTGGTGTATTTTTTGTTTGGATAACAAATCTGACATTTATGGATTCTCTCATTGCAATAGCTGTAGGGATTCATCTTCTTTTTGAAGCATGGGAAATCATAGTGAAGTCTTTTTCTAGTCTTATGGATGCTGGAGATAAAAATTTTATAAAAGAACTTCAAAAATTGATTGTTAAAAATAGATTTCCAGGAATGATTCAAGTTCACCATGTTCGAATTATTCGAAGCGGTCGGTTTCACCATATTGACGCTCACCTTGTTGTGCCTGAATTTTGGGATATCAAAAAAACCCATCATCTGACTCATCATTTTGAAAATAAAATCTGTACGGATTATACCCATCATGCAGAAATTGTATTTCATGTTGATCCTTGTTTAAAACGATACTGTTCTTTTTGTAATTATGAACCTTGTGAAATTCGCCAAAAACCATTCAAAAAACTAAAGGAAATGACTCTTGTAGAATTATTAGAGCCTGAAGAACCCCTCGAAGACATCTCTAATTAGTGGCTGCTGCAAAACAGCCACTTAGGCAAGCTGCTGCAAAACAGCCAACTTTTTCGTTGGCTTCGCTCAAATCTCACTGCGACCAGCCACAACTTAAGGGGCGGGATCATATAAGATATAAGTAAGCAAGGTTTGTTTTTCAAAATCTTGTTCGATGATGAGAAGATAGCGATTGGGAAGTTGTAAAAGATATTTTTTTCCAGAAAGCATTTGTAAAAGATCAATAAGAGAAGTGTTCGAGAGCTCACTAATATCCGCCATTTGGTCTAGATTATTATTTAAGCTGAGATCCCAAATTTTATGCTCTCCGTGTGAACTGTTTGTATTGTCTAATAGAACAGGAATTGAAATTTCTGTCGTGTTGAATTCTGGAACTTTATTGCAAACCATTTTTCGATGTTTATTCTCTTCTAGTTGAGTAAAATCATGAAAGGTGAGTTTTGTAAAAGATTTTGGATTTTGAGCGTTTAAAAGATAGGTTTCAATTTGAGCAGCCACAAAGAGTTTTTCTGGCAATTGATTTAAATCTAATGAGTCTTCCTTGGGAATGGGTATAAATTTTGTAATACGTGTACAATCTGGTGATTGATTGGGTTTGAATGAATTTTTTGTTGGTTCGTTTTGAGATTGATTTTTTTGATCTTCAGTGGGTTGAAATTTTGAATGACAACCCAATAATCCAAATCCAATTAAGACTAAACCCAACACAATCGTTTTTTCAAAATGGGATAATCGCATAACGAAGACTCCACTCCCTTTTGTCTGAAGTTAGTGATTTTCAATTACCATTCACAATAACTTTAGTTATTTTTATAGTGACTGCTGCAAAACAGGCAACTCTATAAGCTATTTTGCATCTGCCTCTCAATAGAGGTATCGGATAAAAAATCATTTTCTTAAAGTGAAAACTTTCATCTCTTTAGACTGTGGCGCGAGCCGACAAAATGAGTCAACAAATTCTTTATCTCATTTAAATCAAAGAGTTTTCTTTAGAATACTTGAAACAACCTTCCACAAAAAATATTCAAAAAGAATCTTATGAAAAAACTGATGACGATGCAACAACACACTCTCTGCACTAAAAAAGCACGCTCTTATAATCATTCACAGACAAGAAACCCAATAAAAAACCCCTGGGACCAGATCAATGAGAGAACCTAACCCCAGGGGGGGCTATGAGTAGTGTTGTCTGTGGGCTACTACTCGCTCAAACCCTAAAAATTTTTACAAGAAAACAAAAGGGGACAAGTCAATTGTTTTCCTGATTGATTCTATTTAGGCGAGCAATTTCATGGCCATGGCACCTTGTTGGTTGGCCTGTGCTAATACTCCAACAGCCGCATGCTGTAGAATGTTGGAGGATGCTAATTCTGCTGTTTCAAATGCGACATCGGCATCTCTAAGTCGAGAATTTGCAGCAGAAAGGTTTTCATGTTGAATGTCTAAATTACTTACTGTTGCTTGAAGACGACTTTGAACAGCCCCAAAATCAGCACGAAGTTTTCCTAAGTTTATAAGAGTTTCATCAACGGTTTGAAGCGAATCTCTTGCGTCTTCTTTTGATGCAACAGAAATTGAATCATACCCGAGAGTTTTGGCTGTTGCGTCTGCTACAAGATTGTAGCGAATAATGTTTTCTTCACCGCCAAAAGGACCAACGTGAAATTGCATTTCATCACCACTTCCATCAAGAAGAGTTTTGTTTCCAAAACGTGTGGTAACAGCAATTCGGTTAGCCTCATCAATGAGCTGAGTGGCTTCAGTATTTAGAAAGCCTCTTTCGACATCGCCAATATTGTCGCTGGCCGCCTGTACCCCAAGCTCTCTTAATCTTATGAGAATGTTATTGATTTCATTTAAGCCACCTTCACTGACCTGAATGAGCGAGACTGCATTGTAGGCATTACTACGTGCCTGTTTTATCCCTGCATTTTGACCTCTGATGTTTTCACTAATGGCTAATCCCGCAGCATCATCAGCAGCCGAAACGATTCTGCTTCCTGATGCTAATGCGGCTAATGCATGTTGGTTTCTCGTTTGTTGTGTTCCCAATTGTCTTTGTGCGTTTATTGACGCAACATTTGTATTAATCCTTAAGCCCATCACTGCCTCCTAACAAACAACACTTTGCTATGACGGCAAAGTTTTTATCGCAAAAAGCAACCGTGTCTTGTTCTGCCCAAGAACAAGGAGTTGATATCTTTTTGCGGCCTATCGTAAATTCATTTAGGATAGGCGGTTAATAAAACAATATGATTTGTCTTTGTGGAAGCTTTTGAGAAAAGGCATGTGGCTATCACACCTGATCTCGCTTTTGTGAAGGGTATCATTTCAATGTGGCTGCTGAAACGATCCTGCACATTAAGCTTCAACGTGTTCAACAAACGCCTCGGCTTTTGTCTGTAAAACTTTAGCCTTAGGTCTAGCTTTTCTGAAACGCGACGCGTCTTGTGCTTGAGATTTGGTGCTATTTGATTTTAAAAAAATTACGACATGAGTCATAATGCAGCATATAAAATGCTATGGTTTTAGCTTCTTCGGAAGAGAAAAGCTTCATTTTGTTTCAAATTAAAGCTTTGAGTGTGAAACAATTAAATTTACTACAAAAGATTAAACTTGCGCTAGCAACCGCCACTCGTTTAATAGAGTAAACGCATAATGTTTTCCGGTGGCAAATTGGCTTGAGCAAGAATGGCAATTCCCATGTTGCGCTTGATTGTCGCTCTCATCAAATTGGCGGATTCAACAGCAACATCAGCATCAGCAATTGTCGAACGAGCATTTTCTATGTTTTCTATTTGAACATCAAGGTTATCACGAGCGTACATAAATCGACTTTGAATCGCACCAAAATTGGCTCGGACTTCAGAGATTTTATAAACAGCTTCGTCAAGAGTTTTAAGGGTGTCTCGAGCGTATTTTTGATAGTTGATGCTTAAATCATCAATGTCCATTTCACTTGATGTGGTGTCTGCATCGAGTCTATATTCAACAACATTTTCTGGACCAGAATTTGCTCCGATTTGAAATTTAAACTCTTGAACATTTCCGGCTAATAATTTTTTAGACCCAAATTCTGTTGTTTTGGCTATGCGATCAAATTCTTTAATCAGTTGGGTGAATTCTTGATTTAAAAATTCACGTTCACGATTACTGACTGTATCACTCGCCGATTGTACGGCAAGTTCTCGAAGGCGAATAAGGATGTTATTTTGTTCATTAAGACCACCTTCAGCGACTTGAACAAAAGACACAGCATTTTCAGTGTTTTGTTTGGCACCACGAAGTCCACTGACTTGTCCACGCAATGTTTCAGAAATGGCAAAGCCAGCAGCATCATCTCCGGAATTGACAATGCGTGTTCCAGAAGCAAGCGCTTGGATAGCATGACTGAGATCTCTTTCGGATGAACGAATGTGTCTCATTACCGCTAATGAAGCGATATTTGTTCCAATGATTAAACTCATGAACAACTCCCTTTTTCAATAGAGAACGTTGTTGTTCTCTATTAGCCTTTGAAAAAGGCGAGTTGTAGCCCACAGGATCATTTCAGCAACCGATCACCCTATCGGTGCAGCGCGTTAAAACTTTAGGCTTAATTTGTTAGTTTTTGCAAATATAAACTCTAACCTGTTGATTTTATAAGAATGAAAGAGATTATTTTTTCTTGATATGGCCAGTCAAAGCTGATAAGTTCGTGTTTGGTTTTCAGGGTGATCGCTCTTTTTGAAGTTTCATTATCTATTTTGTGGATAATCTTGTGGATAAAAGGGAGGAAAGTCCGGACTCCATAAGGCAGCGCAAGGGATAACGTCCCTCCATCGTAAGATGAGGACCAGTGGAACAGAAAGAATGTCCAGGGCTATGATTCAAGGTTTGGGAACGGGAAAATCTTGGGGAGCTGCTGGAGTGAAATCAGCTAAACTCTGCGTGGAGCAAAATCAAATAGGACAGTGTTTGAGTGTCGCCTGCACAAGCTGTCGGGTCGATTGCTTGAGGTGTAAAGTGATTTGCATCCCAGATGAATGATTGCCTCAAAGAGGTGGTGGCCGCCATTTCTTTTAGACAGAATCCGGCTTATTGAAAACCGCTTGGCCTTATGGGGAGAAAAACAATCTCCCCCTTTTTTATAACTAGTGCTTGTTGCAAAACGGCCACGACTTGTAATAAACAATAAAACAAATTGTTGATTCTGACTTTCTCAAACAAGCCTATAGTATTAATTATTCAAATTTCTTGTCGTGTTATCCTTTTTTCAAGACAATAAAAGTGGTGGCAAATAAAGCAACCAATTATTTAGTGGCTGGCGCAAAACAGCCAACTTTTGGCTTCGTTCAAATCTAACTGCGACGGACTTAATGTGCGCTTCGTTCGATTTGAACTCGTGCGCCTCAAATTTGACTATTTTGCACTAGCCACTGTTTAATTTAAAAAACTTTAAATTAGTGACTGTTTTGCAGCGATCACTAAATACAAATGTTTCGTCTGAATGGAGTTTTATTGATTGCAGACGGAACGAAGTGGAGACGACACTATGATAAAAAAGAAATCAGTCCTGTTTATTTTTATTTTATGCTCAGCTTGGGGATTTTCAACTTATGCTGATCATGCTGTGGGTGGCAATCTTATGATAACAACATCCTCTCAAGATGATGTTAATACCTTAATTTCTCGTGCGAATTCAAGAGTCGGAGGAATATCAACTTCTGATATGGGTTCGGCATGGGAGTTAAATGGTCATTACACCTATCGCTTTGGTAAAGAGATGTACGCTCTTCAAATTTCGCCTTCATTTTTTTATCAAGTGAGCGCAGGAAGTGGAACCGGCGGAAGTTATGACTACAAACTCAATGGATTAACTTTGTTTCCGATGTTGCGTGTGTATGCTTTGGAAAATAAGTTTATTAAATTTTTTATGCAAGGAGGCTTGGGCTGGGGAATTCTTTATGGTGACATTGAAGAAGGGAGTGGCAAAGTCAGCTTTAGTGGAAATGCCTTTGGTTTTAAAGCCGGCATTGGTGCTGAATTTTGTTTTACGGTTAATCATTGCATGAATGTAGAAGGAAATTTTAGATATTTACCCATTGAAAGAAATATTTCTTCAAAATATTCTGGAACTTTTGCTAGCAATAGTGTTTCTCAACCTCCTTTAGGAGACAAAAACACCGGAGTTGAAGTGGAAATTGATGGACAAGATTTAAAAACGACTCTATCCGGAATTCAAGGTGTTATTGGTTATACTTATTGGTTTTAAAATTTCATAAGGATTTTATTTTTAACTTACGGTTGGATTGATTAGAATTATTTTTACAGAAAAGATGTGAATATATGCTTAAAATAAATGAAAAACAATTAGTTGAAATCTTACAACAGTGTCAACCGGGTCTACCTCCTTTTCGGCCTTCTTATCGAGTTGGACATAACGGAGAGCCGTATCTTTTGCCTGAAATTGGTGGAATCACATTAAATGTCCAAGTGGGAGATTCTGTTTTTAATTGGGCGGGAGATCATGTTGAGCCGGGAGTGAGTTGCACTTCAAATTCCACTCGCCCTTTTGAACACCCCAATCCAGGATTACAATTTTATTGCTGTGTCGGAAATGAGGCCGTTATTATTTCTGGAAAAGCAAAAGGAGCAAAGGGGACGGTTATTGGTCATCATGGAGGGTCAGAGCATGTTATTATCGATTTTTCATCCTCAGTGAAATCCAAAATGACTTATGATGATAAAATTATCGTTAAAGCTGTTGGCCAAGGCTTGCAGTTGCTTGATTTTCCGTCTGTTAAGGTTTTTAATTTGGATCCTCGTTTATTAAAGAAAATGAATATTCAACAAACAAAACAAAAGACACTCAAAATTCCAGTGACGACCATTGTCCCTGCTTATTGTATGGGTTCTGGAGTCGGAGCAGGGAATGTGGCAACTGGTGATTATGATATTATGACCAGCGATCCTCAAACGGTTAAAGATTTTAAATTAGACCGAATGAAATTTGGAGATTTTGTTGCTTTATTGGATCAAGACAATTGCTATGGACGGACGATTAAAAAAGGAGCAATCAGCATTGGTATTGTTGTGCATAGTGATTGCTTAACGGGAGGGCATGGCCCAGGTGTCACGACTCTTTTAACTTGTGCAAATCCATTGATTGAACCTGTTATAGATCCAAAGGCTAACATTGGCCAAAGAATGAGCCTTCATCATGCCGTTAATAGAGCTCGAAAGAAAAAATGAGGCGTTATTGGGTTAATGAAAAGGCGGTTTTGTTTCCCCATGTCACTTTAACAGGAGATGAATTTCATCACATCTGTCGAGTTTGTCGTCAAGACTTGGGATCTCGATTTGAAGTTTTGGTGTCTGGTGGCAAAGCTTATTTTGTTGAAATTATAGAAGTTTTAGGCTCAAGCGCAAAAGCAATTATAAAACAAGAACGAGATTTGCCTCTTTTGCCGAAGCCTTACATTCATTTGGTATTATCCTTACCAAAATTTCAAACATTTGAAAATATTTTGGAAAAATCTGTTGAATTAGGGGTTTATGAAATTACTCCGATCGTTTCAGATTATAGTTTTTTAAAAAATCCTCAACATCCCAGTTTTAAAAAAAAACGAGATCGTTGGGAAAAAATCATCAAAGGAGCCACCCAACAGTGCGGTCGTGGAGAATGGCTTAAGCTCAATCCTATTTGTTCTTTAGAGGAAATTATTGAAGTTTTTAAAAACAAGTCTCTTCAGTTCAATGACACTGGACTTTTTTCCTATGAGGGCAATTCTGAATTGGACATTCATTCTCATTTAGGTAAAATGAAAAAGAGAATCCTGCTCGGCGAACACATTTGGTTATTTGTGGGCAGTGAAGGCGGGTTTTCTTTTGACGAGGTGAAGCGTTTTGATTCCATTGGATTATCTCCGGTCACTTTGGGTTCTCAAGTTTTACGCGTTGAAACGGCTTGCATCACGCTAATCAGCATCATAAAGTATGAGTTAGGATTTTTTGCCTCTGAGTGATAAGCATTCTAAGTTGATCGTTGCAATAAGATTTAAATGTAATTAAAAACAAGTGAGTTGTTTTATGACATTTAATTCTGACCTTTTTAAAATGGGGGAGAGATGGATTCGTTTGATAAGATTGAATTTAAGCCAATGACAGAAGGCTTAGGGTTTCACAATAAAATTCAAAAGTTAAAAAATGAAATGGAAAAATCTAATTTTGCCCAAGAGGCTTTAAAAGATTCGGTTCCGTATATTCCCCGTCCTCTTTTAACAGAAGCCCTTTCGGAAAATAGTGCGCCCTCTTATTCACCTGAACTCACTCGTCCGCTTCCGCGTCCAGAAAAAGGGCCAGCACAGCCCTCATCGAATTCTGTAGTTAATATATCTGATTTGTTTTCAAATACAAAAGCAAGAGTTGATTTTAGCTCATCAAACGTAACATCTAACCTCGCTCATTTTGATGTAAAAAAGAAAAATCGCTTGAAAGTAAAATGGTCTCTTTCGGCCGCTGTGTTGGATTTTATTTTATGTTTAGCGACATCTATGTTGTTTTTGGTTTCAGTCTTAGCAATAACAAAAGTAAATTTGGTTGCTATTTTGTCTGTTGATCCTTATCGATTTTGGACACTGGTGAGTTTAGTGGTGCTTTTAATAGGAGTTAGTCACGTTTATATGATTCTTACGCGAAGTTTTTTTGGGCGTAGTTTGGGGGAGTGGGCTTTTGATTTGAAATTGGGTTCAGAAGAGGATTTAAATCAAACACTTTATCCATTAAAGGTGGCATGGCGTATGTTTTTGCTCACTGTAAGCGGCTTTATTGTTTTCCCGCTATTGTCTCTTATTTTTGGAACCGATACGCTTGGTCGCTTAACGGGGCTAAGATTGTATATTAAAAAAAATAGAGTGAATTAATTTATTATGAATCCGCTTTCAGGTTTTATTTCTCAAACAAAAATAGAGTCCTTTAGAAAAAAGACGTGTTCCTCAAATAAGCTGGTTTTTACAAATGGATGTTTTGACATACTCCATGTTGGTCATGTTCGTTATTTGCAACAAGCTCGAAGTTTAGGTGACTTTTTATTTGTTGGATTAAACTCAGATTTAAGTGTTCAAAAATTAAAAGGACCAACTCGCCCTTTGCAATCAGAACTTGAGAGAGCTGAAATTCTATTGTCACTTTCTTGTGTGGATTATGTATCCATCTTTAATGAAGAAACCCCTTATGAATTAATAAAATCTGTACGTCCTAATTTTTTAGTTAAGGGTGGTGACTGGGCAATATCAGAAATTGTTGGCTCTGATTTTGTTGCCTCCTATGGAGGCCAAGTTCAATCGTTGCAATTTATTGAAGGCCGTTCAACATCGGCATTGATCGCTAAAATGAACGCCACTCCTATTTAGTGGTTGCTGCAAAACAGCCACTGTTTAGAGCGCGCTGTGCGGCGCAACAGCGCTAGGTGTTTAAATAATTGTTTTTAAAGAGTTTTTTATAGAGCGCAAAAAAAAGTCGTGGAATTTGAGAATTTTCATATACATACTTCAGATATTCATGAATATTTGAAGTATGTATGCGAGAATTCTCAAACTCAACTCATCAAAAAAAAGTTTCTTTCTTTGGGGACAACGACAAACTGGAAAGAGCACTCTTTTAAAAAAAACATTCCCGAAAGACAGCTATATAAACCTTCTGCATTCTGATGAATTTCTTTCTTACTCATCAAAACCATCACTTTTAAGAGAGCGATTCCGTCTAAAAAAACCAGGTAGTTTGATTATTATCGATGAAGTACAGAAGGTTCCTCTTTTACTCGATGAGGTTCACAACCTTATTGAAGATAACGGCTTAATATTTGGGTTGTGTGGCAGCAGCGCTAGAAAACTCAAAAGAGGGCAAGCAAATCTTCTTGGAGGTCGCGCCAGACGTTATGAGTTACTCGGACTTTCTGCACATGAGCTAGGTAAAGCGTTTGATGTGGTTAAGCTGTTAAATCATGGTTATTTACCTTCTCATTATCTCGATAATGATTATTTTTTATCTTTGCAAAGTTATGTTGGCGATTACATCAAAGAAGAAATTTTGGCAGAGGGTTTGACAAGAAATTTGCCCGTTTTTTCTCGATTTCTGGAAGTCGCGGCAATTGGTGACACAGAAGTTTTAAATTATTCCAATATTGCTCGAGAAATTGCTCTTTCTTCAAATACAATTCAATCCTACTATGAAATTATTCAAGACACACTTATTGGAACTTTGTTGCCAGCTTATACTAAAAAAGTAAAGAGACGAGTCATTCGGTCACCAAAGTTTTATTTTAATGACGTTGGAATTGTAAACTATCTAGCCGGTCGCCAAAATATGTTGCCTCGATCTAGAGAATTTGGCAAAGCTTTTGAAAATTGGATTTTCCACGAGTTAAAGTGTTTTCAAAAATATTCCCTCTCTGAATACCCCTTGTCATATTGGCAACTCACCACGGGAGTAGAAGTTGACTTTATACTGGGAGACATGAAAATCGCTATAGAGGCCAAAAGCTCCTCAAACATTAATGACTCCCATTTAAAAAATTTGAGAGAATTAAAAAAAGAATACCCCACGATAAAAGAACGAATATTAGTTTGTATGGAAAAACAAACACGAATAACAAGTGATGGAATCGTCATCCTTCCAATCACAGAATTTATTTCAAGACTGTGGGCTAATCCCTTAAATCACGCCGTGGAAATAAACTTCATGCATTGATCCAACAGGGTTGAGTTCATCACTATTAAAAAGGTTCTGGTACGGTGGAGTAGAACCAATATAGATGATTTTATGAAAAAGTAGAGGTTCTTTTGCAAGAGCCACTTATGAGTGGCTCTTAGCAACGGACAGAATGTGGAGTCTAAATTTTAGATTAGAGTCTGAGGCCAAGTTTAGCACTAAACACCGGCTCAACACCATATCGATCAATTTGAATGGAAAAAAACAAAGTATTAAAATGAACAGAAGACCCAGCAAGAAGGTGCATTGTTGAAGTGTTTTCAGTGACCGTGTTGTTTTGATCAGTAATTCCTGCAGGGCCCCCGACAAAAATACCATAGCAATCAATTTTGCCAATGCCTAGGTAAAGAGAAAAATTCTCGACATGAATTCCACCGATTAAATCTTGTCCAAATGTTTGTGAGTTTAATTGATTATTAATATTGGCATTGTTTCCGTGAATGAGGAGCGAAAGATTCGCTGGCAAAAAAGAGGCCTCATAAAAACTCCAGCGAAAAGATGCACCATAATTGGAAATGCCATTGGATTCACTAAAAGGTGTAAAATTAATAAAGACATCAAAATCATTATAAAGCCCTTTTCCTAATGTGATTTTTGGATAAGTGAATTCAGATTGTCTTTTGTTGAGTTGATCTCCAAGGGTTGCGATATCATCTGTTGCAAGTGTCTCATAACTAATGCCAACTTCAAATCCCGAATATCCCCCAAGGGGAAAGGGATTTGATAGAATTTTTGCTCCCGTGCCTAAACCCAGTATTTTAAGAAGAGTAATGCGATCTTTATAATTTTGATTCTGTGGAATATCTAAAGATCCAAAGGCGTTTAGGCTCAAAAGAAGAGAAATTAAAAAAACAAAAATAAGTTTCATTGTGACATGATTTTAGAGGAAAAGAATTTCTAAGGTCAAAGGATTTTTTTATTTTGCGTAGAACAAGCTGTAATCAAAATGAGTTTTTATATTTGGCCAATGTCCTCAAGGGCTTCTGCGGCCAAGTTTGCCAGCTCATGATTTCCACTGTTTCTTATCTGAGTTAAATCTGGGATAAATTGTGAAAGATTCATTGAGTTTTGCTTATGAGAATACGCTTGTTTTTGTTCATTTTGGTAGTCGATGATTTGATTGCGATTGGCCAATAAGCCAGATTTTCCGCTGTTTTTTGATGGCGCTTGTGTAAGAGCCTGTTTTTGAATAATCAATATGGCAAAATAAGTTGCAGTCGTATGATTATAATTTTTTAATACTTTGCTTAGGATATGAGAGTTTTTAGGTAAAGTGTATTTTTCTAATGCATTTTGAGTTGGACCTTTTCGATTCGCATCATCAAAATAATCATAAACATCAGATAGCATAATGAAATTGCTAAATGATTTTTCAGCTTCAAGCGCCTGAAGCCCATAGTTAAAAGAATTTCCATCACCCGAGAGTAAAATCCAAATGAGAGAATAGTAATCGGCATCATTGAGTTTGCCCTCACGATGCTGTTGAATCATTTTATTTACAACGTCTGCGGTTAAGTTGTTTTCTATTAATTGTTTCCATTCCGAAAAACTTTTAGGATCATTTTGTAAGGCCTGATTGTGCCAACTCGGTGCGCCTGAATAGGGAGAGAGTTCCTCTTCAGCATTATTTAATGAGTCATCATTTTCGTTATCTTCATTCTTTTTTATTGTTTGAGCATTAAGTTTCTTTTCTCCCTTTTTTTTCGCAACTTTTTTTAACTTTTTTCCCTTACGAACTTTTTTTTCACTCTCCTTTTTTGTGCTTTCTTTTTTTTCATCAAGAGTTTTTTCTTTTTTCTTTATATCAAAAGAATAAGATTTTAACTTTCTTTTTTTTGCAATTTGAGAAATGGTGTGAGGATTTGATTTTGTTGAATGACCAATTTCAGTGGCCTTGTTTTGATTGATTTTGGGTTTAAAGGACGTCGGATTTGAAGTCGAATCGTTCCAAAGCCAAACCGTTGTTATAAATAAAAACAAAACAAATACAGACCATCCAATTCGTTTTTTGTTTTCATTAAAAAAATCCATACAATCCCTTTCAAAACATTTTACACCTATGTCTTATTCAATGCATAAGATATGCCTTAATTTATTAAATGATTTCAACAAATTACCGTATGTAAAAAGACGCAAATACAAGTCTTGTCAAGAGAGTGTTAATAACATAGACACAGATTCTCCCTTTGCCATCGAATAAAGATAATAGCCATCATCAATACTTAGTGGCTGTTGCAAAACAGCCAACTTTTTCGTTGGCTTCGCTCAAATTTGACTA
>CAYMLA010000007.1:0-9114 GCA_964390785.1 uncultured Bdellovibrionales bacterium
TCTTATTCATGCAAATGTATATTTCATAGTAACAACTGTTCTTATTTCGCAACAGACACTACCTAAGGTAAAATATAACTGAGAGAGATAAAAAATCCTGTTCCCATTGAGGCCACTTGAGGGGAGTATTCGTAGATGAGATTAAATTCTGCGGAATAAAAAAATTCTTTGTTGTGCGAAAAATAGATTCCGGTGGCTAGTGTGGGGCCGAGGACTCCGCCGATGATGGCATCTTTGTTTCCCGTGGTCTCTTGTTCCAAAACAATTTGAACACGAGAAAATCCAAGATGAAATCCTACAAAAGGGTTGTATTTGGGGAAAGAAATAATATCGATGTTTTCATCAACAATTTGAGTGTCCCAAGCGATGGGTTTAAAATGAAAGGTGGCTCCCATAGAAAAGCGAGCGTATTGCCCTTCGAGATCGCCTCCAATAAGGCCGGTGAGTCTCCAGTTTGGAGAGATGGAAACATTATATTCTGCAGAAAGTAAAGGAAGGTTCAGTTCTGAATCGCGATAAATCGAGCCATAGGTTTTTGCCGATATAAAGCCGGGTTTAAGTGAAAAAAATTGGATGACCTTTCGGCCTTCGGCTTGAAAACCAAGGAGAAGAAACAAGATAAGGAAAAAAGCTTGAACTCTAACCATTGGATGCTCTAAGCGGGATGACGTTATCATAGTTGTCGTTGGAACTCATATTGGCTCTATTCATTTCATAAGGTTGAATCACTTGTGCATCGATGAGTTGCTCCAGTTTATCCATGAGGCGTTTTCGAGAATGTAGAATTTCGTTGTTATTTAACTGGGTGGTTTGACTGAGTTCATAATCAAAAATTTCTCGACTCATTTCGTTAAGGCTTTGTCTAAATCGCGTAGAATTTTTTGGGGTTATGCCTTTGCACGCACGGGCAACAAGAATAGGATTTTCATCTGTTAAAACTAAGCGGAGGGAGTGTTCAGGCAATTGGAGAAAATCTTCGAATAAAAAGATTTGATCGCGAACAATTTGATAAATTTCAGGAGAGGATTGTTCAATTTGTTTTAAGATGGATTTTTTCTTTTCATCCGATTCAATATTTTTTGCATAGCTAATGAGGTAAGAAATTTTTTCGTCTTTTGTAACAAAAATCGAACTCAGTTGCTCGGCTTTGACTTGCATACGGTGACGGAGCTGGTCGATTTTTTCATCAGAAACTTTTGATAGAGCGCAAAGTTCGCTTAAAAATGAGGTTTTATCTTCCATGTCGAGAGCTTTTAAAACAGCAGCAAAACGGTGGGCGGGAATTTCTGTGCTCAGAAGAGCCATGTTTTGTGCGGATTCGTCTTTTAAAATTTCAATCAAAAGAGGAGTTTCTAGCTTCGTTAGAAATTCTAATCCCTTAATTCCTTGGCGAAGTTTTTTAGAGGCCACAAGATTCATTACATCTTGTCGGGCTTCCATAAGAACACGGGTATTGTCTTCAGAAAAGGGGCTGAAGTCCACAAGAAAATGTTTTTTGAGCTTATTAACATCGGCCTCAAGGAGAAGGGCGAGAACGCCTTCAAGCGTTTCAATTTTAAAGTTTTGAAGTAAAATAGCGGCTTTTCGAGTTCCGACTTGGCCAGATTCAATCCATTGCGAAAGGAGTCGAGCAAGGCGTTGAGGGTGTTCTTCAGCTTGTTTATTTAATTCTTCAATAATGTCAAGAACAGCTTGTTTTTTGGAGTATCCGGTTTCTTTTTCTTTTGAATGATCTTCGTCTTCTTCTTTTGAGGAGTCTTTATCGGGCTCATGGGCAGACAGAGGCCCTGGTGCGGCTGAAAGTTGCGGGAGAGTGTCTTGAGCTGAAGGGGCTGGTCGTGAAAATCGTTCGCGAACAGTTGAAAATAAACTATGTAAGAACATAAGAAGGATGAGTATTCCAGTCATGCCGATGAGGTATTGCTTAAACAAGTCACGATACTTAAGAAGACTATCAATTGTTGATGGAGGGTCGGGTTGTTTATGAAATAATCGACCTTGTTTCAGATTAAAAGAATCACCAAAGTTACGATCAACACCGGCAATAATTGGGATCATTCGTCTTAAGACATTGACTTTATCTCTTGGAACGCGTGTGTCAATAACCACATCGATTTTTATGGGACTACGATTCTTTTTGGAATGAAGGGTTCCGTCTAAGTCAAAGTAAGTGCGATATTCAATTTTTCTTGTTCGATCATTTAAAGTTAATCCGGGAAGTCCAGGGAGCGAAGATTGAGGAATCTTTGTGCTGTCAATGGAATTAACAACCCCAAGAGAGCTGATGGCAACAGAATATTCTGTTGGCTCAAGATAGCTCCCGAGATAGGTTTTAACTCTGTTTTCAATGTACAACTCTTCTTGTGAAAGGGCTAGAGCAAGACTTGAAAAGCTGATTTGAATAATAAAAATAATTAATAATCGATGCATCATTTTGTTAATTTAACCTTATGTTTTTTTCAATTAAAAAGTTTTGCAGTTCTTCATTATTTCTATCAATAGCCATGACTTTTTTCCAGTCAGAAATCGCTGAAGCCATGTCGTTTAATAAATAAAAGGCGGTTCCTCTCATAACCAAGGCCTGAATAAGATTGGGGTGTTCTTCAAGTAAAACATTGAGTTCAACAATGGCCGCCTGAAAGCGTTGATGATAAATCAAGCTTTGTGCTTTAAATAAAGATTGGACAGTGTGATTGACAATTGCAGAATCTTTTTTTGAGCCGTCAGGGTCGGGCTTTAATTTGACATTGATTAGAGTTCGACTTCCATCCGTTGGGGCAATGGGAAGTTCTTGATTTAAATAACCATCTTTTTCGACACTAACTAAAAAGGGGCGATCATTAGGTAATGAGGATTTACTATAACTGATTGGAGTAAGTCCCATGAGAAAGCGTTTGTTTGTTGCTGGATCATTGTAATAAATAGACGCTCCATCTGGAATAGAGGTGATATGATAAGAGGAGGATGCACAAGCGATTAAGAGCCAAAATAAATTTGCTATTAAGAAAGGCTTGAGCCACGGTGTTTTCATTCTGGCAACCCCTTTCCTATTTTTATCGTCACACGACGGTTTTGTCTTAAATAATTTGAAACAGGGACTGTATCACCATAGGCAATGACTCGAAGTTTTTTAGAATCAACTTTGTTGGCACTAAAAAATCGAACAACGCGGGCGGCTCGGGCGGCTGAAAGTTCCCAGTTGGAAGGATAAACATCTCCATAGTTGATGGGGCGACTATCGGCATGTCCCGATATGTCGATTCGATATTTGGGAGGAACTTTTTTGAGTATGGGTGTAATTCTATTCAGTATTGCTGTGGCCGTGGGCTTAAGATCTGCCGAAAGGGTGTCAAAAAAGAATCCGCCAGAAAAGGTTAAGCTAATGCCATCATGATCTCGGTACACTTGGGCAACACGAGTGAGATCCATATTGTCAAGTTCTTCGGTGATCATTTGAGCCAATTCTCGTTCAGTGATGTGTCCTCCCGCCTGATCAATCATATTGCGAAAGGATTCTTCAATTTTATCTTTAAATTGTGGAGAAATGTGAATGGCAATATACATTAAAAAGAAAACAAGAAGGTTGGTCACAAGATCGGCATAAGAATAGATCCAAACGTCCGAGTCGTTTTCTTGTAAAATTTGACTGTGTTTTCTTGGGGAGGCTTTATGCACTTCGAGCCTCCTTCATTCGTTGCCGTTGAATTTGTATATTGATTTGTCGATCAATTAGGTTTTCAAGTTCAAGTTGTTGTTTTCGTGGAAGATAGGCTTTTAAAGTGTTTCTGATTTGCAAAGGGTGTTTGCCTTCTTTAATCATAATGAGTCCATCAATGATGAGCAGATCAATTTTTTCGATTTGATAAGCGCGGTAAGCAAGATATTCACCGGTTGGGATAAATAAGGCGTTAGCAAATAAGATTCCATAGAGTGTTGAGGTTAGAGCAAAAGCCATTGCTGGACCAATATTGTCAAATCCGCCAGAGCCAATATCATAAAGCATGATGATCAGCCCAATGACGGTTCCAAGAAGGCCAAAACCAGGAGCCAGTTTTCCGAGAGAAAGAAAGTGTCTGGCTTCGGTTAAACTTTCATCCATGGTTGAGTCTTTTCGGATGCTCAAGTATTTAAACATGTCATTGGAATCAACTCCTGAAACCAATTGCTCAAGAGCTAAATAAAGACGGGGGTTATCAATTTCACCGACTTCTTTAATCGGACGTTTTTGTGTGATGACGTTTGCTACTCTAAAAATATCATAAACCGTTCTAGCCATGGAAAGTTCACCATAGCGAATATAATTCAATAGTTTTCTCATGGCATTGTATGATTTATCAATCGGATGCATAATAAAACTTGTGCCGATAATGCCACCGATGACAATCATTAATCCGATAAAGTTGATAAAAACAATCGAATTTGAACTGGATTTACTGAGTGCAAGAAATAAAGCGATCACGCAGATACTGATTCCAAATGTGACTGATATATTTAGTGATGATCGTTTATTTAGTCTCACGGTTTATTTCTCCTTTTGACTCAATGTTTTTTCGGAAAGTGAGTCAAAAGAGATAAGCAGATTAAAAAAATCTATTTTTTAGTCGTGTTTATCCGCAGGACTAATGGCTTTTGTTCCAATTGATTCCCAGACCAGAGCCAGAAGAGCTGTAACTTGATCCATTGATGACATCGGGTAGGCCATCGTCATTTAAATCATGAATGGTGATCAGGCCTTCTGAGTAAGGGGCAAAATTGGCTTGATTAAAGGGAGTGCTTTTTACAGTAAAGGAGCCATTCCCATTGCCTTTAAAAAAGTGAATTCCACCCCCTCCATTAGTGGCAACCCAATACATAAATGTTCTTATCGCCACTAAATCCAGATGGCCATCTCTGTCCCAGTCGACCAGTTGAGCACCAGAGTGTCTTTGTCCGGCATAATCGCCCCCTAAACCAGAAATGGTTTGCGCGCTTGAGATTGTAAAGTTTGGCCCCATTATGACAACAGCAATATTGGGACCTGATACTGTGGTGGCAATGATATCGAGTAGACCGTCTTTATTGAGGTCTCCGACATCCATTTGTGAAATATTATTGGCAATCACCAGATCTGCTTTTACAGGAGTTGCAAAATTTCCTTTTCCGGTGCCCCTATAAAGGGTAATCCACGAATCGTTGTTTCCAATAATGACATCAAGAAGGCCGTCGGCATTTAAATCGCGTGCCATCACATGATCGGCATACGCGCCACTTCCTGGCAAAATGCTTGGATTTCCTGTATTAAAGGTTCCATCTCCATTTCCATTATAGATGTAAACTTGGCTTCCGGGCGAGGTGCCGCATCCTGTAGCGACAATCAAATCAATGGTTCCATTTTGATCTATGTCTCCACTGTCGATGGATCGTGTTCCAGAATTGCTTTGGCAACCCGACTGATTGGGAGCAAAGGTGTGAGACGATATGAAGGTTCCATCTCCATTGCCAAGAAGCACAGAAACAGTTCCAGAGCCTCCTCCGTTCCAATTGGCTGTTGCAATATCCATGTGCCCATCGCCATTAAAATCATTGGCAATGAGTTGTCTTCCAAACCACCAATTGGCAGAAGTGTCTCCTGTTGGAATGACATCATTTGAAAGAGTGAAGGTGCCATCGCCATTGCTAATTAACATTGATAGTGCTCCACCAATTTTGGATAAAATATCGGGATGACCGTCTTCATTAGCATCAATAACAAGAGGAGCTCCATAGATTGCGGTTTCATTATTGGGTGGATTAACTTTATAGGTGTCTCCTGTTTCAAAGGCACTGACTTGGCCGTTATTAGGGAAAACAGCAAGGCGTGCCAACCGCACCCAAGCACCAACGCTTAAGACGAGATCATCTCTTGGTGAGTCAGAAAGAATTTTTGCAAGGCGAATTCCGTGAGATTGGTAGCCAACGGAGAGGGTGCGCCTTGCTCCAAAAGTGCCTCCTCCTTGATTATAATAAATGATGACATTATTGCTGTGAACCCCTGCTAAGCCAATGACAACATCTAAATCGCCATCACCATCAATATCACCAATGTCAAAGTGTTCAGCCGTTCCTCCAAGGTCACTAAAGTTAAAGGACTCTTTGTTTAACCATCCCCCATTTCCGTCACCGTGTAGGATGGTGAGGTCATTGTTTGAAACCACAATTGCATCTAGCCAACCTTCTCCTGTGACATCTGCAAGGATGAGTTTTCGTGGGTGATTGACACCAAGGCTGGTTGTTTGTTTGGATGCAAATGTTCCATCACCATTGTTTTTGATAACATAGATGTAATGAGAATAGTAACTGAGCGTGATCAGGTCTTGATCTCCATCTTGGTCAATATCGGCGATTTTAACATCTCGAGGGTGATAAGGATTACTGATGTTTGATCCAAAATGAAGATTGGTGACCGCTTGTCCTTGGTGAGAGCAATCCACTGTAGAGCCTTCATAGATGATTGAAGTGCCATCGGGACCACAGTTCATTAATACTTTTAAAGTGTTGTAATTCCATGTTGAAACAACAATATCTGGTCTATTATCAAAGTTAATGTCTTTAACGTCAAAGGCAAGGGTTGTGCTTAACATATGTGTAGATTGTTTGAGAATTGCGCTTGGGTTTGTCCAGTCGTTATCTCCTTTGTATATATCAATGTATCCAAAAGTATCAGTGGTTCCGTCTCCATCCACATCCTCATTCGCCGATGAAGTGATAATATCGGGAATGTCATCTCCAGTGACGTCTGCAATTTTAATTCGATGGGGGCGTGTGGCAGAATGAGAATCAATAAAATACTTGTTAAACGAGCCATCTCCTTTTCCAAGAAGAACGATAATTCCTCTTGGATCATAGGCCGGCCAAACAACATCCATAATTCCATCGTTATTTAAATCAGCCGTGTCAATATCATAACCATACGACCACGTCCCATTATAGTAGCCGATAGAGGTCAGCAGGGGAGCTCCGAAGGACACGCTTTGAAGTCCAGAAGAAACAACAGTGAGATTCTTATTGATCTGCGAAATAAATCCATTTTCATCTGTTGCAGTAATTATAAGAGTGTGGTTTCCAGCTTGTCCGGAAGTCGCCGTTCCTCGAATAAAGCCTGAATTTGAATCACAAGTTAGACCAGCGGGAAGGCCTTGACAAGAAAAAGTAATGGCTCCTTTTCCATTCAAGACAGTCAAATAATCGAGGTAGAGCAATCCTTCTCGGGCTGGGCGAAGAGGAGCGACTGCGTCGTCAAGAAGTTTCGGTTGGAGAAAAACTTGAAGGGTTAAGGCTTTAGTGCTTGTTTGATTGATCGAATCTTTGATTTGAATGGTCACTCCCATAGGGGAGAGCCTAATGTTTTTTCCAAATTCAGGAATTCCAGAAATTAATCCAGAAGGAGAAAGACTTAATCCGTCCGGTAAACTTCCATTGGTTACACTGAAGGTTATCGGAGAAAGATCGCCTTCGCATTCCAGTTGTGAGGAATAGCTTTGTCCTGCGGCAGAAAAGGGAAGTGAAGTGGTGGTGATTTTTGGAACAGAAGTGACATAAAAGGAATAGGATTTTGACTTGATTAATCCTTTGTCATCTCTTGCTGTGATGGTGATTGTGGATTGGCTACCCACACTGGATGAACCAGATAAAATTCCCATTTCAGAATCCAAATTAAATCCAATCGGAAGACCACTTGCGGAAAACGTATAAGAGCCAGAGCCGCCACCGACTTCAACCGTATGGGCATATCCTGTATCAACGATGGCATAAGGGAAGGATTCAGTGATAAAATAAATGTCATTAGAGACGACAAAGGTAAAGGCTTGATTTAAAGTGTAATCGTAATCATCAGTGACTTTGATTGTTAATGGAAATTCTCCCTCGGCATCAGGATCAATCATTCCAGAAATGGTGCCATTTGAGTCTAGAGTTAAATTTGCAGGCAGTGAGCCTTCAATGATTTCGTAAGTGTAAGGGGATTTTCCACCACTGGCAATGATGGTTCCTTGATAGGCTTTTCCGGGAAGACCGGGAAAAAGAGAGTCAGTTACAAAATACAGGACGCTGACTTCAGGCTCTTCCCTTAAGTCATCAAATTTAACACAAGACAAATCAAGAATTGCCAACGCAATTAATGTTATTGATAAGCAAAATTTAGAATAAATTGGCTTTCTTATCATCAATGAACGGTCCTCATTAGACTACGTTAAAAAACATCTCTATCTCTAATATTTATTCGGAATAATTATTGCCAGACTTTAGTATGAATTGAAATTGGGTGCTTTTTTTTTCAAATTTCTAGCGAATTGTTTCATTATGAAACTTGTCGACTGAGAATTGTATCGTAATAGGATTAAATTTCTTAGATTGTTCCTCTTCGATGGTTGGCTGTTTTGCAGTTCTTGCCTAAGTGGCTGTTTTGCAGCAGTCACAATTAATTGCACTTAAAAGAAAGATACATCATTGGATTTGAAGGTTCGTGCCAAATTAAAAAATGATTGCCATTGGGGTGTTGGAACCAGAGGGTTTCATTGCTTTTGGCAATGGAATTGGCGTCGGATGTGCTTAAGTCTTGTCTTATGAATTCCCCTTTTGTGTTATGGCTCCAAAGGGAGACTTGGCCTGTTTGAATGAGCTTTCCTTCTTGTTCAATGAGGAGAAATTGATTGGGTTGAAGCGGGTTGGGACTTCGGTCGTTAAGAGTTCTGGGAAAAAGAATATTTTTGAATTTGATTTTTTCTGTCTTAAAAATTTGTTTGACCCGTTCATTTTTAAAAATTGAAAAAATGTATAAGAGTCCTTCTTGACCCAACCAGTTTTTAGCAAAAACAAAAAAATTGTTTGAGTTGAGAAAGCCAGTTTTGTCGACTTTTTTTCCTAATTTTTCTTCTTCAATCCACCAAAGAGCTTTTGATAAACCTTTTGATGTGACTTGTCCGAGCCAAACAATTTTTGAATTTTTTTTGTTGGCACTGGCTGTAAGAAGAAGCCTGTCTTTTTGACTATTGATTTCATAGATGTGAGCAGGAAGAGGTAGGTTTTTACAGCTAATATTATAGGTGTACGAATTCTCAAAGTAATAGAGAAGGTCGGGATGAGCGGGGGGGTAGGTGA
>CAYMLA010000007.1:9124-13875 GCA_964390785.1 uncultured Bdellovibrionales bacterium
GACTTTGAGCTTGTCTGATTTATAAAGACCAAGCGCTCCTACTTGAGGGGAATGGACAAGAAGAATGTTTCCAAGAGGATTTGAAGATAAGGCAAACTGACTGGAGTCATCGAGGTTATTGGAACAAATGCCCATGATTTCTTTGATTTGAATTCGATTGCCGTTGTAGTTGAGCCAACTTGAATAATAGTTTTTGTCGTCGACTTTAAATTTAACAACACCAGAGCTTTCATTGGAGGTAATGATTTGAGATTCAGTTGCTTGTTTGTGATTGGTGTGAATGCAATTTTTAGTTTTATCTGTGGTGCAAAAGATATAGTTTTTGTTTCGATTGGAAAGAGTGGGTTTTCCATCATCAGCAAAGTTGAGTTCCATCAAGTTTAAATAACCATGTGTGTGATAAACCCAAAATTGATTGGTTTGTCGTTCTTCGTTCCAATTAAGAAGCTGAAACAAGGGTGGATTAAATTCTTTATTATTAAATGACCCTCGTGCGATCAACTGACATCCGGTCTCTTTCGTTTTTGGAGGAGGAGGGGGGATCTTATCTAATTGTTCATCCAGGGTTAGGTCGATCTGCTTTGAAGGTGTAAAAAAAGCTTGTAATGGCCTTAAATACTCTTTAACAAACTCTTTGTTTTCTAAAAGAAGCCCTAAGATCAATGCAAAAAAAATAAAAATAGCTAAGCCGATGATCAACCAAAAAGAGGCTGGAAGTTTTTTTGGATCGTGTTGAAAACTCATGGTTTTAAATCCTTAAATTGAAAGGTGCAGTTTATATTAAAAATACAAAGCCAATGCTGTTAATAGTGAAATTTTACTGTTTTTAAAATCCCCTTTACTCGTTTCAAAACAATTTTGATCAGATTCATCTTGTCTGACTTCAAAAAATAAAACTGAACCAGGTTTAAACAGTGTGCGATAGGATAAGGTGATGGATTTCCAGCTTTTTCCATATTCTCCAGGCAATAAAAATCCGTTTTTGTGATCTAGAGTTTCGTATCGTAGAGAAATTAAATGTCGTGGATTTAGGGTATAGGTAATGACCTGTTGAAGGGAACTCCAAGCTCCTTCAAAATAATCTGTTCCGTCAAATTCCCGAGAAGAGGTTCCTGAAATCAACGAGGTTTTTCCGGAGAGTTTCCAAAATAAATGATATTTCCCAAATAAATAATACACGTTTTTGACGGTTTTTGTATCGGCTTCATTGAGATCGCCCGTTGTTGCCATTGCTGTTGAGAGTTCAAGATTTTTAGAATAATTATAGTTTAATCCAATGATGGTAAGATGTTGGTCTGTGTTTTTATGTTCTGTGTTCCAACCATTTCCGACGCTGGCGTGCAATACTAAATTGTCTTCCAATTGATAGTCAATTTTAAAGCCCGTGTGAAAGCGTGGAATCGCATAAGCTTCATTTAAACCAAAAGAATAAAAATTATTTTTTCCAGCAAATAAAGATTCAGTCATTAAAAAGGTATTTTCTTTTCCAAAAGAAAATGTCCAGTGGTCGGTATTGAATCGATAATAGGCTTGATGGATATGACTTTGCTCCTCACCAAGTTTATTTGAGCGAGCGACCCAATTGGCTGTGTCACCAAAAGTGGATTCAAATACAAAGATGGAATCTTTTGTGCGATATCGAAAGATGGGACTAATTTGTCCAATGGAGACTTCATTCACACGAGAGTCATTGAGGTGAAAGGTGGTGAGTGGATTTAATGCTGTGTTTTCATGTTTTCCGTCAAATTCGTATCGGTAATAAATTTCAGTGTAAATATTTAAACGTATGTTTTGTTTTTCAAGGGATTGTGTTGGTTCTTCTGAGGGAGGGGGGGCTTGTTTCAGTTTTTCTTTGTTTAAGTCTTTGTCTGTTTTGGATTTTGAAACGATGTTTTTTTGTGCTGCTGAAGTGGTTCGTGGATTATGCACTCTTGAAAGAGTCCATGATTCAAATGCTGCGTTTTGAGAAAGACGAGCGTTAAACTCAACGGGTTTGTTGTTTAGCAAAAGAGTTCCTTTGGCTGAATTTGGAGTGCAATTTTTTAATTGAGCGGCAACATCATTATCAGAAAGGACTTTTTTAGATTGGCAGTCGACTTCTTTAAGTCGCACCATGGTTTGTTGACAAGAGCTAATGTCAATAATACTTCCTTTTAAGCGAATGTCATAACATTTGTTACTGTCGGAATAAATAAATCCAAGACATTCAACGGAAACACCAACGATAAAAAAGAAGAGAAAAAAATATTTATTGTGGACATTCAACATGTTTAACCTCATATTTTGCATCAACAGAAACACCATTGATTAAGCAGTCATTGTTTAAAAAGAATTTATAGTTTCCAGTTGGTAAAACGATTGGAACATTGGTTACAAAATTACCCATTAATTTATCTTTGGCGTCGTACACATAATATCCAGCGACTTCAGGGTGGTTAAATTGGACAGAACCCGCATCTCCCACAAGATGTTCATGATTGCCTTCAGGAAAAATGAGAAAGTTTTTAACTTGGTGGGAAAAAAAAGGTTCTCGATAAATATGAAGAGTATATCGTCCAGTGTAGACGCGAAATCGTCGGTCACTTTTTAATTTGTGAACGGCATTTCCATTTTTATCGAGCAAATCAGCATTTAATAATCCTTTTGCAAATTTAATGAGTAAAGTGCCTTTTCCTTGAACAGTTAAATTTACTTTTTTATGTGGTGGAATGGTGAACTTTGGAAAGCGATATTTTGGGTTTAAATAGACTTCTGCTTCGTAGGTGCCAGGAGGAACACGAGTTGCCCAAGCGGCTGTAAAGTATTTAAAAAATTTTCTTTTCCCATTCTCCCATCGAAAGAGAGCAACAACAGCTAATGGATCAGGACTTTTGACAGATAAATTATTTTGATTTTTCATTTGATTTGAAACTTTAGACATTGAATCTAAAAATTCACCTTCATCTGAAGCAGGAAAAGTTTGACCCATGCAATTGATTTGATCATAGCCTTCAGAGTCAGGAGAAAACCCAATAGCAACAACATAGATTTGAATGTCGACATCAATTTTTTTGACAAATTTACAAGGGTCTCCTCCACAGGTTTCCTTTCCGTCTGTGAAAACAACAATTCGTTTTGGGCCAGGATAGTCTTTTAAATCTTCTACGGCTTTTTCGATGCTGACATGAAGGGGAGTTCTTCCAGTGGGTAGAAGTCCATGGATTTGTCTGGCAATTTTATCAAGACTGTTTTCTTTAAAGTTGATGGATAAGAAGTTATCATTACAATCATTTTTTCTTCTTGAGCCATAAACTCTCATCCCAACAAGAGCACGTTCTCTCCATTGATCAATCAAATATCGACTCAGTAATTTTTTTGCAAAATACATTTTTGTTTTATCACCATTGAGAAGCTGTCCCATTGATCCTGAGGAGTCGACAATCAGTTCAATTTTAGGAAGAGGTCCTGTGGGGAGGGTTTCAGCATCAACTTCGATGATGGATTCTTTACTGACGACGCCTTCAAGAAGAGGATTTTCAGGCAAGTTATAGCTGTCTTCAACAGATAAGGTGTTGGCTTCAATGAAGTCTTTTCTGACTTTTTCAAAGTCAATTCCTTTTTGTTGAGCGGATAAAAAACTATTATTTTCTGTATTTAATATTTCTTTTTCTTCTTCTTGGCCAAAAGAGAGTGCGGAAAAGAATAATTCAATAAAAATGAGCATACAAAAAAACAGTTTCATGTTACTCCTTATCGTGGCATAAAGAAAGCGCCAACAAAATCATCAAAGCGGATTCCAATACTAATGACCCCATAATCAATGTATTCATGATAGGTGGCTCCTTCAGGGATCGTTATCACACTGCCTTCTTCACTGATTGTTGGGCCTTTAAATATCAGTGTGTAAGATTTACGAGCCATAAATCCAGAGATTGAAAATCGTTTAATAAAGGGCATCCATTTTAGATAGGCAAAGCCAACAAATCCCACTCTAAGATCAACAGCGCGTGATCCATTGGATTGTTCCCCACGACTCATGGAATTGTCTTTTGCATTGATTGAATTAAAATAGGATAAATCAGTGTAAATTCGATTTAAAGCAAAAGGTTGATACGAATTGGTCGTCCAAACATCAGAGGCAAATTCAAGAGCATACTTCATTCCTATTCCCATTCCAGAATAGGATGAAGAAATAATGGCTTCATCCGGATTGCTTGTTTCAAAAATGTCTGAAATGGAGAGGAGTCGAAGTGTTACTCTGGATGTATCCCAAAGTATTTTTCGAAATCGATAATTGAGAGCCATCGCTGTAAAGTCTTGACTCGTTTTTTCTTCTTCTTTTCGATAAGAGAAGGTGGGGTAATTTCCTTTAAAAGTTTCATATTCTATTCCAACGCGCCAAAGAAATTCTGGGTACCAAGCAAAGTGAGTGTAATTGAATCGGTAATAAGACGATTCCTTGTAAAAATTAGCATCATTGGGTGTATCACTTTTTAATTTGCCTTCGAGGGGTCCCCAGTCCAATTGAATAAATCCGGGTTCATCGGGTAACGGAGGAGGGCTTGTTTTAATTGCTCCTGTGAGAAGGCTATCATCATCGTCTTTTTTGGGATTCCATGGTAAAGACATAAACAAGGCTTTGTCACCTTGTCTTGGGATTTTTAGAGTGGCCTTTTTTTCGAGTTTAACCAAAGTTTTGCCTTCTTGTTGTCCATCAACCACACCGCGAGATAGAATATCTATACCATCGTCTGTTCGACGAAGAAAGAGAA
>CAYMLA010000007.1:13885-17639 GCA_964390785.1 uncultured Bdellovibrionales bacterium
CGACTGCTGATACAAGCTGCTGAACAAGTGCAGGAGAACTCGAGAACCAATTTTTATTTCCTTATTTTTTGTATCGATGATGAAATAGCCTTCCACTAAATTTTCAATTTCATCAAGACCTTTGACTGTGTTTTCAGAAAGAAATTTTAACTCAGGATTAACGGGCATTTCTTCGCTGGTACCGGGTGGAGCATCTAAAACTTCATTATGAATTCCCCAAGAGGAGGCTTTAGTTTGTTCAGTGACTTTAGCTTCTTGTGCTCCTAAAAAAAGAGGAGTTCCAAAGAGGAATAGAATAAGAAAGAGACAGTGTTGTGTCATTAATATAGATTAGCAATATTTAGTGAGGAAGAAAACAAATTGGATGAGGTTCATCTAAAGGTCTAGATCTTTTAAAAGAAATAAACATTTTTTTAAATTGTGTCGATTTAATACACATGAAAGAGGGTTTAAATCAATGAAGATGTTTTTTCAAAAAAAAGTGTTTCTATTATTGATTGTCTTATTTATTGTTCTTTTATCTCTAATTGGGGTTTTTGTTTATCAAAAATATTATTCTAAACAAAGTGCACCCTTTGAACAATTGGCATTGATCGAAGATCAAATCAAAAGTGAAAATAGGGTTCTATTTAAATCAGAAGAAGCTCAGTGGATGAAAGAAAAAAAATGGGAAAATATAAAAAATGCATTGTCGATAAAAGAAAAGGATAAAAATCCTAAATCAAAACATAAACAAGAAGAACAAATGATTAAAACGATTATTCGATTGGCCGATCATGGTGAATTTAATCAGTGGAGTGAAGAAGATAAAATTCAAATTTTTCAAATTTTATTTGATCGATTAACGGAGGGTTTAAAAGAGAGTTCAAAAAAACTTCCAAGGTTTATGTCATTATTGCTTCATGCCATTGGAAAGTTAAAGGGAATCTATGAAAATGAGATGGTTTTAGATCAACTGGTTAGTTTATTAAAAAAATCGTCTCAGCAACCAATGATTCAAGAAAGTTTAGTATCAAATATGTCAAAATGGAAAACCCTGCATCCCGTAGTGTATCAATTGATTGTTGACAAAATAGAATCAAAAGAAAGAAGAGAGTCTTTATTTGCTTTGGGTTTGATTCATCCGATGATTGACATTAAATCAAAAACTCAATTGATCAAACGTGTCTATACAAAATTTAGAAAATTAGATCAAAATGTTCAACCCTTTGCTCTAAAACTTTTTGTTTTAAATCAACATTTGATTGGAGTTAGTTTGGATGGCCTTGTTAAATTAGCCAGTGAGAAAAATGATATCGCTTGGGATGAAGCAAAATTATTGATTATTGAAAAAGCTCAAAATAAAAAACAGTATTTTTCAATTGTTAATCAAATTCAAGAACGGAATCAAGATAATTTAGTGGGCTATAGAGCGAAGGCTTTATTAGAGGTCTACGGAGGTGATCAATGAGACGTGCTTTTATTGCATTTAGTTTTTTTGCACTATGGATTATGGCAAGTGTCTCTTTTGCTCAAAGTCAATATGTTGAAGAAATTGCTACTCTCGAAGGAGTTTATGAAAATCGAGCGCGATCCGTGTTGAATACATTTCTTAGGCCAAATGAATACACGGTCATTGTTTCAGCTCAGATGAATCAAGATAAAATTAAGTTGGATGAATATCGAGAAGATTTAGAAATGTTGTTTATCCCAGGACTTCCCATTCCCGGTGATTCAAGTTTGCAGCCGGCAAATAATTTATTGCATGAAATGAAATCAAATGTTGAAATTTATGTTGTGTTAAATACCGATGTTCCTCCCGAAAAAGAATTATTGATTGGAAATGTTTTGCGATCAAAGCTTCATTTGGATGAACTCAGTGGAGATAAAATTCAAATTGATCGAGCGCAATTCCCTGTAGACCAACATAAAAAAACACCTGATATTTTGCCTGAATTTTCATGGAAAATGTGGGCACTCGTTGCTTTAATTGCTTTACTTGCACTTGCCGGAATTATTTACTTGCTAAACAAAAAGAAAGCCAGTGATGAAGCTAAAAAACAGATGGAGAGAGAGCATTACCAAGATCTTCCACGCTTTGATCAAAAGCAAAAAGATGAGCCAAAAGATGAAAATCAGGATGAGGAATCTGTTGCTGAGAAGTTAAAGGCAAAAGGTGAAAAAGACTCGGATATGATTTTGTGGGGACGAATCAATCAAATGAAAGAAGACTTTACTTCACTTTCTGTTGAAATGCCTCATTTAACCACTAAGATTTTAGGTGAGTACATCAATCGAGGAAATGAAGGTCCTGTCACTTATACATTTGAACTGATTGGTTGGGATACGGCTCGTCAAATGTATAAACATCTTTCGCCACGAATTTGGGGGCGTGTGGGTGCAGAAGTTCGAAAACGAGTCGCAGAGCCAAGTCTTGAGGAATATGAAAAAAATATCAATCAAGTTTATCGATATGTATTATCAAAAGTTCTTGAAGATGGCACTCATGGTGATAAAAAGAATCCTTTCAACTTCTTATTTGATCAACCTCGAGATGATCGTCGCGAGTTATTAAAAGGGGAATCCCCTGCAAACTTGGCACTGATTGGTTTGTCATGCAGTGCTGAACAAGTGAGTGATTTGCTTGAAGCATTCAGTGATGATTTAAAAGAAGACTTTATTATTGCTACGGCAAAATTAAAATCACTTCCTGATTCAGCCATTCAAGCCAGTGCAAAGGCTTTGTTTAAGAAACTAAAACAACTAGAACACACAAAAGAAGTGGTTGCTGATGGGCCTAAACTTGCTGTAAAATTCTTAAGGTCACTGACTCCAGAAAAAGAGTATGAATTGTTTAACAAAATGATTAAGAATCATTCGTCAGAGGCTCAAGATTTACGACGAATGGGTGTTCAGTTTATAGATATTCCAATGTATCCTGAAGAAATTGTAAGAGAGGTTTTAGGGCCTTTAGAGGTTGAAGTGATTTCGACCTCTCTTTTTCAAGGCGACCCCAAAGTGGTGACGCGCATATTGGATCTCTTGCCACCTAAAAAAGCAAAAATGGTATCAAGTGATTTAGAGTTTGGCTACAAAAAGCCTAGGGTTCGTGAGGTTGCAGAAGCTCAACGAGTGATTGTGAATCGAATTGAAGATATGTTTGAGCGCATGGGCATTCAAGTTGAAGATCTTTGGGAAAACAAAATGAGTCAAGCGGCTTGATAGCGATTTAGCAATTTCATTAAATGGTTTGGGACTAAAGGGATTGGTATTAAGGAGCTTGGGACTAAGGGGCTTGGTATTAAGGGAGTTGGTATTAAGGGGATTGGCATTAAGAGGATTGGCATTAAGAGGCTTAAGCAGATTAAAATATCAGTCGTTGGATAGCATTCAGTATTCCGTCCAAGTGAAGGGGATTGGGACTAAAGGGATTGGTATTAAGGGGATTGGCATTAAGGGGATTGGGCTTAAGATGCTTAAGCAGATTAAAATATCAGTCGTTGGATAGCATTCAGTATTCCGTCCAAATGAAGGCCTTTAAAAATTCAAACATGCGGTATGGCCGCAGGTCGTCTCGGTTTTTTTCATAAAGTAAGTCTTAGTTTTGTTCTTTTGGTGAAGAAAAAAACCGATACGCCCTGCACATACCGAACTCATTTTTAAAGGCCTTCACTTGAACGGAACCCCCGCTGCTGTTGAGGTCAAAACCAATATCTTTTTAAACTAAATAGTGCTTGTTGCGAAATAGATTTAATGGAGATGTGCCATTAGTTTT
>CAYMLA010000008.1:0-17296 GCA_964390785.1 uncultured Bdellovibrionales bacterium
TGATTCAAATCCAAAATCATAACGAACAAAAGGTAGAGAAGGAAGATGAATAGTTCCTAACTTAGGATGAGGTACATGATATTTTTCAGCAAAGATTCGACATTCAATAGAGTGTAAAATCGGTTCATTGATCGGAGAAAGATGGTGTGGAAGTTTAAGAGCATTTAAAATTTGTGCTTTGACCAAATCAATATTTAAGCTCATTTCTGTGACAGGATGTTCGACCTGAAGGCGAGGATTGATTTCGATAAAATAATAGTCTTGATTAGAAACTAAAAATTCAACAGTTGATAAGCCAATAACACCCAATTCATTTATGATTTTTATAGCGTCTTGATGAAGTTTTTTTCTAATGATTTCAGAAATTCCATTCGCTGGAGCTTCTTCAATGACTTTTTGTTGTCTTTTTTGGATTGAACAATCTCGATCAAAAAGATGAATAGAGTTGCCTTGATAATCACAAAAGACTTGAACTTCAACGTGGCGAGCAGAGGGGAGGTATTTCTCAATATAAAAAAGAGTTTGACCAGAAAATAAAAAGCCTTCGTTTTGAGATTGTTCAATTTTTTCTTCTAATTCGTCTTCATTATAAACGACTTTTAATCCTCTGCCTCCTCCTCCAAAATTTGATTTAAGCATGACAGGAAATTCCAATGGATCATTTAACTCATAAGAGGGAAGAGTTGGAATTTTTAGTTTTTTTGCAAAACTTTTGCTTATGATTTTATTTCGACAGGCTTCAAGGGCTTCTGGACTTGGTCCAATAAAAACAACATTATGATCAAGACAAGCTTGGGCGAGTTCTTTTTTTTCAGATAAAAAACCATATCCAGGGTGAAGAAGCTGAGAATTTGTTTTTTTACAAGCATTGATAATGGATTTAATGTTTAAATAACTGGATGAATAGTTTTCTTTTTCAATTAAACAATGAGTGTCGGCTAAACGATAAGCCAATGTGTTTTCATCTTCTTTTGAGTAGAGCAAAACAGATTCAAATCCAAGCTCTTGACAGGCTCGAATGATTCGAACGGCAATCTCTCCTCTGTTTGAAATAGCGATTCGAGTTTTCATTTTATTTAAAGTCCTTTTTTTGAGAAAAAAAATCAGAGATTCGAGATTGAGCATCGGCTGATCGTCTTAAGTGAGAGATTTTTTCGATGGTTAAGGATTTCGTTTGTTCTTGTGTAAGATGAGGAAGTTGATAAAGAAGGTCTTTGATTTCTTTGACAGCGGACAAGCTATTTTTATTCTGGTGAGTTAGTAATAGCGAAAGATGATCGTCAAATTCATCCAATGAACAAACAGTATGGACTAATCCCATCGATTGCGCTTCGATTGAATCGAAGCGTCGTCCGGTTGTCATTAATTCAAAAAGTTTATGTGCTGCAACTTTATAAGAAAGAAAAGGAGAAATGATCGCAGGAATAAGCCCTAATCGAACCTCACTAAACGAAAATTGCGTTTCATTTTCTGCAAGAACGATATCACATGTGGACAGCAGTCCAAGCCCTCCTCCCATAACGTGTCCATGAGCTAATCCAATAAGAAGCCTTGGACAATTTTTCATAGCATTGAGAAGATCAAAGAGCTGAGTAGAATCCTTTACGGCGTCTTCAAAAGAAAATTCAAGACTATTTTTCATCCAATCCAAGTCTGCACCGGCACAAAAACTTAGCCCATGACCAGATAAAACAACAGAATGAGTAGGGTCGTTTGGAGTGATGGATTGAAAGGCTTCAGTGAGTTCTCTTATCATCTTTTTATTTAAAGCATTTCTAAATTCTGGGCGATTAAGCTTGATGTAAAGTGTGTTATTTTCTTTTTTTAAAAGCAGAGTTTCCAATTTAAAACCTCACATGCGATAAATGCCTTTGGATTGGTTTGGCCAAGCTTTGTATAGGCTAGCGTTTATTCCAAGTGATAATATTTTGCGCGTATTGATGGGGTCAATGATTCCATCATCCCAAAGACGAGCAGTAGAGTAATAAGCAGAACTTTCTTTTTCGTATTTTTCTAAAATGGGTTGGATTAAGTTTTCTTGTTCTTTTGGGCTGAGTTCGCATCCTTGTTTTTGAAGCTGTTCTGTTTTTACGGTTAAGAGCACTTGGGCAGCCTGTTGTCCACCCATAACTGAAATTCGGGCATTAGGCCACATCCAAAGTTGACGGGGCTGAAAGGCTCTGCCGCACATTCCATAATTGCCGGCTCCATAAGAGCCTCCAATAATAACGGTGAATTTTGGCACACGGCAATTGCTTACGCTTGTTACCATTTTTGCTCCATTTTTAGCAATTCCACTGTTTTCATAAGATTTTCCGACCATAAATCCAGTCACGTTTTGAAGAAAAACCAAGGGAATATTTCTTTGATCACAGAGATCAATAAAGTGACTTCCTTTCAGAGCGCTTTCACTAAATAAAACGCCATTATTGGCTACAATTCCAACAGGATATCCCCAGATTGAGGCAAAGCCTGTGACAAGAGTGCTTCCGTAATTTTGCTTAAATTCATGAAATTCACTTCCGTCCACAAGACGAGCAATAACTTCTTTTGCGTCATAAGGAATTTTGGGATCAGCAGAAACGATTCCATACAATTCATCTGGATCGTAGAGAGGTTCTCTAATGGGTTGAGTATTAATTTTTTGTTTTTGATCTCGGTTTAAATAAATAAAAATTTCTCTGGCTTTTTCAATGGCTTCAAATTCATTTTCGACAAAATGATCGCAAACTCCACTTTTTGAGCAATGGACTTCGGCTCCCCCCAGCTCTTCTGCTGTAACATCTTCTCCGGTGGCCGCTTTGACAAGAGGAGGCCCTCCTAAAAAAATAGTGCCTTGATTTTTGATAATGATATTTTCATCACTCATTGCAGGAAGATAAGCCCCTCCTGCTGTACAACTTCCAAAAACAATAGCGATTTGAGGAATGCCTGCGGCTGACATTTGAGCTTGATTGTAAAAAATTCGCCCGAAATGATCGCGGTCAGGAAAAACTTCTGATTGAAGCGGTAAAAAAGCTCCTCCGCTGTCGACAAGGTAAAGACAGGGAAGTCCATTTTCAAATGCGATTTCTTGTGCTCGCAGATGTTTTTTTACGGTCATAGGATAGTAAGAGCCACCCTTAACTGTAGAATCATTTGCAATAATAACACAGGGTTGCTTGTGAATGCAGCCAATGCCAGTGACAATCCCTGCACTTCGCGCATTTTTGTCATACATTTCCCATGCCGCTAGGCTTGAAAATTCTAAAAACGCAGAATTGTCGTCTATGATTTTGTCAATGCGTTGTCGAACAGTAAGAGTATTATTGTCTTTTTGTTTTTGAATGGCTGATTCTGGAAGGGACGTAAATAGATCTTGATTTTTTTTAAGCAAATCGTTCATTTTTTTCTGTTGAGAATAATTAAATTGATATTCATCGCTGTGAAGATCAATTTGTGAACGAAGAACAGGCATTGCTTTATATCCTCCAGAGTAAACGAGCACGGCTAAAAAACCGCTCTTTCATTTTGGGTGTTAGTATTTAGTCCATTTTTATTTTCAGAATTCACTGAGTATTAAAAAAACGACTAACTTGTCTATATCGCAACGCGTTCTCTGAGTAAACCTTTTTTATTTTGTAGCATCCATTAAGTGGTGGTTGTTGAAAAATAATCAAATTTGAGCGAAGCCAACGCCTCTCAATTTATCGTATGTTAATTTAAAGGTTAATTCTTGACACTGAAATGGCACGAAAATGGTAAGAAATGACATGAAAGTGATGGAGAATAGATCATAGAGTTAATTGTTTTAGAGGATAGGCTTTTCTTTGTTTTTTAGAAGTCGCTACAAAACGGTCAACTTTTTCGTTGGCCTCTCTCAAATCTCACAGCGATGCACTTAATGTACGACTCGTTTGATTTGAGCTCGCATCTCTCAAATCTTATTATTTTTCATAGCCACTAATTGTTAATATCATTCCCATAGCCTTAAAATTGTAGAGCTCAAAGGAGATCACTGGACTAAAGTATTGAGTTCCATGAGCTTGAAGGGGGGTGCCATAAGAATTATTTATTTAAGCCATTTAACTAACATTGTGAATCCAGACTTATAAAGGGTTTTTAAAAAAAGCTAGTGTTTCGTCCATAATGTATGCTTATAATTGTACTGCTTAGAAGATGGATTTCAAAAATATGACTTAAGTTTAGAATTGGGGTGGAGTCATTTTTTGAAATAAATTATCAACTTTAGGTCGCAAAATGGAGGGGACCATGAAAAAAGTTAGATTAATGGCAAAATTAGCTCTTTTGGCAGCCACAATTTTTAGTGTGAGTCAGGTCTCAGCGAAATGGTATAGTTTCGATGAGTCAAAATCAATGGAGGACAGTTTTAACATTGAAGTTATGAGGTCGACTTCAAGTGGGACTGAAATGGTCTTTGAGTTAAATGGCTTTGATCAAGTCGAAAAAATGATCAATAAAAATTCCTATAGTCAAATTACGGTTCCTGGATTAAGTGTGACTGATCAAAAAGGATATCCTGAATTGCCGAAGTGGAACGGCAATGTTCTTGTCCCGACTGAGAGTCAAGTTGAAATTTCTGATGTACAAGTTGAGTATGAAACCTTTGATTTTTCAGAAGTCGTTCCAAGTAAGGGTCCTATTATGAGAAATCAAATTCCATCTTTGGTTCCCTATACATTTTCTTCTTTTTACACGATTGGGCAAGGTGAATTTCCATCAAGTTGGGTTAGTTTAGAAGAAAATTTTGTTTTACGTAAAGCAAGTGGAGTTAATATTGCTGTTCGTCCATTTCGATATGACATTGGTACGGGGCAATTGCTCGTTGCAAAAAAGATTTCTTTTAAAGTCAACACTTATGGTGGAGTTCGTGGGGGCAATTTAGAACGAGATAGCTTTAAAAATGTTTATAAAAGAGCATTTGTAAATTATTATTCTTTTTTAGGAGAGCGAATTGATCCTTCACATGTTATGCCAGATAATCGAAATTTATTGATTGTTGCCAATGATTATTTTGTGGGTGAAGTTTTAGATCGTTTTATTGAGTGGAAACAACAATCGGGTGTTCAAGTCCAGCTTTATCCATTAAGTGAAGTCGGACAATCTTGGCAAGCGATTCAAAATTTAGTTTTTGCAAAATATAAGGATGATCAAATTTCTACTTTGATTTTGGTTGGAGATGCTGAGTATGTTCCTTTTCGTCCAGGTCTTAATGGTAATGTTAAAGGGAGAGAGGCTGATCCCTTATACGGAGCCATTGTGGGTGATGATTCGTATCCTGAGTTAATGGTTTCTAGAATTTCTGTAAATAGTGTTGCTGAGCTTGATACAGTTGTAACAAAAATCATTAATTATGAGAAAAATCCTGATGTTGATGGCGAATGGTACTCTAAGGCTACTGGTATTGCTAGCAATCAAGGAAACCCTACAGATAAAGTAAGAGCGGAATGGTTGCGTAAAATGTTAGAAGATTGGCATTACACTTTTGTTGATCAAATTTACGATCCAAGTGCAAAAGTTGCTCATGTTTCCGATGCGGTTAATGAAGGTCGTGGTTTTATTAATTACATCGGACACGGTTCAATTACTTCATGGGGAACCAGTGGATTTAGTAATAGAAATATCGAAGATTTAAATAATGGACACATGCTTCCCTTTATTGTTTCTGTTGCTTGTGTCAATGGAAAATTTAGTGGTTACGATTCTTTTGGCGAAAAGTGGCTTACCGTAGGAACTCCTGAGTCGCCAAAAGGAGCTATCGCTGTTTATGCATCATCAACAAATCAATCTTGGGTTCCTCCAACTGTTGGTCAATATGAAATTACGCGTTCGTTGACAGCAGGAGAGATGAATACAATAGGAACATTATTTGTGCATGGATCTATTGCTGTTCTTGAAGATAATTCAAGTACGGCTAAACAAACTTTTGAATCGTGGATTATTTTTGGTGATGCCACTATGGTTGTTAGAACTCGAGCACCTGAGGCCATCGAAGCGAATTTTTCAGATTTGTTAATCGATGATCCTGCTTTTGAAGCTCATGTTGGTGAAGCGGGCATTACAATGGCTGTGACACAAAATGGTCAACTGATTGCTCGTGGTGTTTCTAATGCGGATGGCATTGTGAGTCTTAACTTTTTAAATGAAAAAGAAGATGGACCAATCGTTATTACTTTTACAGGTTTTAACAAAATTCCATTGATTATTGAAAAGTAAAATCATTGAATTTGTTTTATAAGCGAATTAAAAGAGCTGCTCGAAAGCAGCTCTTTTTTTTAAATACTTTTATTTTATGTGCTAAATGGGGATAAACCCAATCCACTGATTTTCGTTCATACTTCTAAATGAGTGAATGAAGTTCTCTGCAGGGCAGGACTTTTGTCTTAAGACTGGCATCTCCTTTCTGCATCGAGTTATTTCTGCACTGATTAAATAAGCAATTATTCGATCTCTGATGAGCCTACTATAAATTACATTAATGAAAGCAATAAAATTGACTTTCTGAATCTAGACCAAAGTACTGTTTTAAGACTTTAGGCTGCCTAGATGTTGATCTAGTAGTATAATTGTCTTGCTCTAATGTATAGAGCTCAGAAATCACTGCTGAGCAGTGTTTGTTACAAAAGTTCTATTTTTTGTATCAATCACTGAGAGCAGATGGCATTGAGGGGTTTAATGTCGTTTCTGATCATTTCTCAAATAAGAGAAAAAACAAGGAGGGGGGATCATGAAGATTCACATTCAATTCAGCTTAGTTTTGTTTGTTTTTTTTACTTTATCCTTTGGACAAGCTTATTCAAAATGGCAAAATTTATTTGAAGATCAAGAGCCGTTTGGTGATGATCATTTTCGCGTTGAAGTGCTTTCATCTAATTCAAATGTGACCGAGGTTGTTTTTAAACTAAGAGGATTTGAGGAAGAAGAAAAAATTATTAATGGTCAAGTTTTTAAAGAAATCACTGTTCCCGGTTTAAGTTTGACTGATTTAAAGGGATATCCAGAGCTCCCTCGGTGGAATGGTAATGTTCTTGTTCCGGGTGGTTCTGAGCAAGTTGAGATTGTTGATGTGCAGGTTGACTATGTGACTTATGATTCGTTTGAAGTTGTTCCAAGTAAGGGGACAATCATGAGAAACCAAATCCCGTCTTTGGTTCCTTATACGTTTTCATTTTTTTATTCAATCAGCAATGACGTGTTTCCTCAGTCTTGGGTGAGCCTGGCAGAAAGTTTTATTTTTAGAAAAACAAGCGGTGTGAATTTATCCATTCGTCCATTTCGGTTTGATATTCAAAATGGTCAACTCTTAGTGGCACGAACGATTCAATTTAAAGTTTTAAGTCAAAATAGAAGCAATTATTTAGATTTGAAAGCCATTTATAAAGATTCTTCGTTTAGAGATCTTTACAAAAAAACTTATATAAATATTCAAAATTTAACAAATACTGAACGAATTCAACCGGAACACATTGTGCCGGATTATCAGAATCTTTTGATTGTCACTCACGATGATTTTATATCTGAGGCACTATTTGATTTTATCGATTGGAAGCAGCAAAGAGGAATCGATGTTCAAGCTTATACAATCAGTGAAATTGGAGGGGGCTGGAAAGATATTGAAGCCTTAGTTAAGCTTAAATATGAAAATGAAAAAATTTCGACACTTATTTTAATTGGAGATTCTAATTTTGTTCCCTTTCGTCCCGGCTTGCACGGTAACGTTAAAGGAGTAGAGGGTGATCCTCTTTATGGCGCAATAGTAGGTAATGATGTTTATCCTGAAGTCGTTGTTTCTCGTTTGTCCGTTCAAACGGTTAAACAATTAGAAACTGTTGTTGATAAAATTATTACTTATGAAAAAAATCCTGAAATTGATGGACAATGGTATTCAAAAGCCACGGGGATTGCTAGTGCTGAACCCTATTGGGGAGGAGAAGTTAAGGATTATGATCGTGCTGAATTATTGAGAAAAACTTTAGAAGGTTGGCATTATACTTATGTTGATAAAATATATGATCCTAGCGCGACAAACATTCAGGTCTCGCAAGCTTTAAATGAAGGGCGAGGCTTTGTTAACTATATTGGTCACGGAGAAGAAGAGTCTTGGTTGACAAGCGATTTCCGTAATTCAGACATAAGTCGATTAAAAAATGGATATAGAACTCCATTTATTGTTTCTGTCGCTTGTTTAAATGGACAATTTCATCAAAGAGATTCTTTTGCAGAGCAATGGCTAGCGGCGGGTTCTCAAGATGACGTTAAAGGGGCTGTGGCCGTCTTTGCTTCTTCTACGAATCAATCTTGGATTCCACCAACAATTGGACAAAAAGAAATTGTTAATCTTTTAGCCAGTGAACAGATGAATACCATTGGGATGTTGTTTGCTCATGGTGCTATTGCAGTTCTTGAAGATAAATCAGATTCAGCAGAACAAACGTTTGAATCATGGATTATATTTGGTGATGCGACAATGATGGTTAGAACACAAGCGCCAAAATCAATTGTTTTTGCTTTTTCCGCTGCGCCTGTTTATGACTCTTCATTTGAAGCTTTTGTAGGAGAGCCAGGAATTACGTTGGCGGTAAGACAAAATGGTCGGTTAAAAGCGCGTGGGCAGTCAAATAAGCAAGGAATCATTCGATTAGAGCATTTATCTGAGTTTGAACGCGGTGAAGTTGAGCTTACGTTGACTGGATTTAATAAGATTCCTGAAGTGTTAGTTCAAGAAATTTAGTGTTCAAGTCGTTTAGTGGCTGTTTTGCAGTAGCCACCATTTAATGCATACACTTAAATGAGTGGTTGTTGTGACTATTTTGCAACAACCACTTTTTTTATTTTACACCAGAGCTACTCATTAAAAATTAAAAGTTTTCAGCGAGATTAATAAACGTTCTCACCATGCAACCTGTTGCGCCTTTTTTAGGGTTGTAAGTCGCTCGTTCTCCGGCGTTCCAAGCTGTTCCAGCAATATCAAAGTGAGCCCAGGGGATGTTTTGAGCAACAAAATTTTCTAAAAAGGCGGCTGCTGTAGAGCTGCCAGCTCCTCTGGTGGGCGCTAGGTTAGAGAGATCACCAAATGTGCCCTTCATGTCGTCACTATGAAAATCAATCAGTGGCATTGGCCAAACAAGCTCTCCTGCGTCTGTGGCTGCTTTTTCAATTTTGTGACTAAAGTCTTTGTTACGAGTGAAAAAACCTGTATGACAATTTCCAAGTGCAATGACAATTGCTCCAGTTAAGGTTGCCGCATCAACTATAAATTGAGGTTTTTTTTCACTGGCATAAACAAGAAGGTCAGCTAAAACAAGACGTCCTTCTGCATCGGTATTGTTTACTTCTATTGTTTTTCCATTTCGTGCTGTTACAATATCACCCGGTTTGTTTGCATTTGGTCCTGGAAGATTCTCTGCGGCTCCAATAAGACCAATAACATTAATTTTAAGTCCAAGCTTTGCTATGGCAAAAATGGCTCCGATAACATTGGCTGCGCCACACATGTCATACTTCATTTCTTCCATTCCAGCAGAAGGCTTTAGAGAAATTCCTCCAGAATCAAAGGTGAGAGCTTTTCCTACAAAACAAATGGTTTTTTTTGACTGTGGTGCTCCTTTGTATTCCAGCATAATCATGCGAGGCTCTTCGGAACTTCCTTTTGCAACACTTAAAAAAGAATTCATCTTTTCTTTTTGAATGCGTTTAGGGTTCCAAATATTTACCTTTAATCCAGAAAGGCCTCTGCTCAATTTTAAAGTTGTTTCAGCTAAAATTTTCGGAGTCATAAGATTTCCGGGCATATCCCCAAGCCACTTTGCAAAGTTCACTTGTTCTCCGATGATTTTAGCTCTTTGTAAGGCTTTTTTTCTTTCTGTATTGGGAGAAGTTACAAATTGAAAAGTAGAAAATTTGAGTTTTGGATCGGTTTTTTGATAATGTTTAAAGTTGTAAGAAGCCATATAAAGCCCTTCAGTTAAACCAGAGAGCATTATTGTTTCATCAACATTGGTGTCAGATGGAGACGGAAGGTGAAAAAAAGGTTTCCAGAGTTTATGACTCTTTAGTTCTTGGTAAGCTTTTGCTCCAGCTTGCCTAAAAACGTCTTTGTCACATGTGGATTTTCTCCCAAGTCCAACAATAAGGATATGACGATAATTAGGGTGTTCGGCATTTTTAAATAAAAGTGTGTTTTTGGTTGAATCAAGCTCTTGATCGTCTTGAAAAATCCATTGATTTAAAATTTTGTCATTGGTCGGTGAGTGATTTTTTTTACTTTCATTATGATAAACAAAATAAACACCAGTAAAATCATTGTTTTTATTTTTAATTGGATTTTTTATCATTGAAAAGTTTATCATAGTGAGCCTCTCGTAATTGAATGATTTAGAGTAAAACAAATAATAAGTGGCTGTTGCTTTAATGCGTTCATCAACAGTCATTTTTTTATTTCGCATAGCCACTTTATTTATTCTGTAACTGCTAATCATTAGCATAAATGAAATAAGGAAGAAAGATCTTTTACAGGCGTTTTATATGTGTTAAATCGTTATTTTGCTGCAGCCACTAAATATGTGTTTATAATGAGCAGGATGATGCGCGTTATTTTTTTTGTCTGGTCAAAAGACTGAGATTTTTATCAGAATCGTCAAGTCTTAATTTTATTTGCCGATGAGGTACTTGTCATTTGATAAAAAGTTGACACATTGCTATGGTGAACGAAAATGAGTAGAGGTGAAAATGGCACTGATTCCTTATGTGATTGAGCAAACGTCTCGTGGTGAGCGAAGTTATGACATTTATTCCAGATTGTTAAAGGATCGGCAGATTATTATTGGAACTCCTATAACTGACGATGTTGCAAATAGTATCATTGCTCAACTTCTCTTTTTAGAAGTGGATAACCCGGAAGCGGATATTCATTTGTATATCAATTCACCTGGAGGGAGTGTCTCTGCCGGATTAGCAATTTATGATATGCTTCAATTTGTTAAATGTGAAATTGCTACTTATTGCATTGGATTGGCTGCTAGCATGGGAGCTTTACTTCTTTGTTGTGGAGCAAAGGGAAAGCGTTATTCTATGCCTAATTCGAGGGTAATGATTCATCAACCTTTGATTCAGGGTGGACTTGGAGGACAAGCCAGTGATATTGAAATTCATGCTAAAGAGTTAATTTCCTTAAAAGAAGGATTGACTGTTTTGTATTCTAAACACACTGAAAAAGAAAAAGACTTACTTACTAAGTATATGGATCGTGATCGTTTTATGAGTGCTAATGACGCACTGGAATTTGGTTTAATTGATAAAATTGTTGAATCAAGAAAAGCAATAAATAAGGATGATTGATTATGGCAAAACGAGAAGAGTTGGGCGCATTACGATGTAGTTTTTGTGGTAAAAGTCAAAAAGAAGTAAAAAAGTTAATTGCTGGCCCAGGAGTTTACATTTGTGATGAATGTATCGAATTGTGCAATGATATTATTTCAGAAGAAAAAGATCGTGAAACAAATGTTAAAGGTTTGATAAAAATTCCAAAACCAATTGATATTTGTAATGCGCTTGATGAGTATGTCATTGGTCAATCTAAAGCGAAAAAAGCACTTTCGGTGGCCGTTCATAATCATTATAAAAGAATCAATGTTTCAGGAAAACCTAAAGATGGCATTGAATTAGCTAAAAGTAATATTTTATTGATTGGTCCAACGGGTTCAGGAAAAACACTTCTTGCTCAAACCATTGCTCGAGTTCTTAATGTGCCATTTGCAATGGCAGATGCAACAACTTTAACTGAAGCTGGGTATGTTGGAGAAGATGTTGAAAATGTAGTGTTAAGTTTGTTGCAGGTGGCAGATTATGATGTTGAAAAGTGTCAAAAGGGTGTCATTTATATTGACGAGATTGATAAAATTACACGAAAATCAGAAAATCCATCGATCACTCGAGATGTGAGTGGAGAGGGAGTTCAGCAGGCATTATTAAAAATTTTAGAAGGAACAGTGGCAAATCTTCCCCCTAAAGGAGGAAGAAAGCATCCTCAACAAGAATTTATTCAAGTTGATACCACTAATATTTTGTTTATTGTTGGTGGAGCTTTTGTCGGTCTAGAAAAGTTAATTGAAAATCGAATTTCTAATCGCACAATGGGTATTGCTGCAAAAATACAGACAACGCAAGAAAAAGAAAGAAGTGGTGAGTATATTCTTCATGAAGTTGAACCCAATGATTTAAATCGATATGGGTTGATTCCTGAATTTGTAGGGCGATTGCCTGTATTGGCTGTATTGGATCCTCTAAAAGAACAAGCGTTAATTGAGATTTTGACTCAACCCAAAAATGCTTTAACCAAGCAATTTAAAAAATTGTTTGATTTTGAAAAAGTAAATTTAATTTTTACGGAGCCTGCTCTTAAGGCTATCGCTCAACAGGCTCTCAAAAGAAAAACAGGAGCGAGAGGGCTTCGTGGGGTTTTAGAACAAGCCATGCTAGAGGTGATGTTTGATTTGCCTTCAAGAAAAAATATTAAAGAATGTATAGTTGATGAAGATGTAATCACTCAAGGTGATCGCCCAAAACTGATTGATGTTTTTGGAAATGAAGCCCCCGTAGAATTTGATCACTTTGAAAAAGATGAAGATCAAGACTCAAGTCCTGCTGAGTCTGCTTAGGTGCGACATACCCTTAATATTTTGTCTACCCGATGGGCTATTTATTTTGTTAAAATAAAATTAATTACTTAGTGGCTGTTTTGCAGTAGCCACTTTATAGTATCAGTATAATGTTAGTTGCAAAATAGAATGCATTATATTTAATATTGGAGTTTGTGTTATGTCTGATTTAAAAGAAGCTAAAAATAATGTTAAGAGTTATCCGCTTTTACCTTTAAGAGATTTAATTATTTTTCCCCACATGATGATGCCTCTTTTTGTTGGTCGTGAAAAATCGATTAATGCTCTTGAAGATGCAATGAGCAATCAAACCGATATTGTTTTAGTTGCACAGAAAGATGCTAAAGTAAATAATCCAGAACCTACAGATATTTTTAGTATTGGTACATTGGGAACGATTATTCAACTTTTAAGAGTTCCAGATGGAACTGTTAAGGTTTTGGTTGAAGGAAAAAAAAGAGTAGCGATCAAGAATTTTATTCAAACGGATTCTTTTTATCGAGTCGAGATTGAGCCACTTGAAGAACGGGTCGTGAGTGATATTGAAGCTAAGGCACTGATTCGTTCTGTTAAAAATACTTTCGAAGGTTATGTTAAACTCAATAAACGCATTCCTCCAGAGATATTAATGCGTGTGTCTTCAATTGATAACGCTGGAGAATTGGCTGATATTATTGTTGCTCAACTTAATCTTAAGCTGGAAGACAAACAAAAAGTTCTTGAGATTATTGAACCGACAAGCCGATTAGAACATCTTTTGAATATGATGACGGGAGAAATAGAAATTCTTGAAGTGGAAAAAAAGATCCGTACAAGAGTAAAAAAGCAAATGGAACGCTCTCAAAAAGAGTATTATCTCAATGAGCAGATGGCCGCTATTCAAAAGGAATTAGGGGATAAAGATGATCATCAAATGGAATTGCTCGAGCTTGAAGAAAAAGCTAAAAATAAAAAATGGAGTGATGAGGCTAAAGAAAAATTTAATAGAGAGCTTAAAAAACTTAAAATGATGTCTCCCATGGGAGCTGAAGCGACCGTTGTTCGTAATTATTTGGATTGGATGTTGGCTATCCCTTGGTATGAATTTCGTGATGAAAATCGGAGTTTAAAAGAGGCTCAGCGCATTTTAGATGAAGACCATTGGGGTTTAGAAAAAGTTAAAGAAAGAATTATAGAACATCTTTCTGTTCAGATTATGACAGAATCATTGCGTGGGCCGATTTTATGTCTTGTTGGGCCTCCTGGAGTTGGTAAAACCTCACTGGCTCGATCGGTTGCAAGGGCTTTAAACCGAAGCTTTGCACGAATTTCTTTGGGGGGAGTTAGAGATGAAGCTGAAATTCGTGGCCATAGACGGACTTATGTTGGAGCAATGCCAGGAAAAATAGTGCAAGCTATGCGTAAAGTCGATTCGGGTAATCCTTTATTACTTTTGGATGAATTGGATAAAATGAGTTCAGATTTTAGAGGAGATCCGGCTTCTGCAATGTTGGAGGTTCTTGATCCCGAGCAAAACTGCACGTTTCAAGATCATTATATGGAAGTCGAGTATGATTTATCTACAGTGATGTTTTTGGCTACAGCAAACACGCTTCATACTGTTCCCCGTCCTCTTTTGGATCGAATGGAAATTATTCATCTTGATGGTTATATAGAAAGTGAAAAGTTAAACATTGCTAAACAGCACTTGATTCCAAAGCAGATTAAACAGCACGGATTAGAAAAAAGAAAAATTTCTTTTTCTGATGCGTCAATAAGAGACATTATTCGTTATTATACTAAAGAAGCGGGAGTTCGTAATGTTGAGAGGGAGGTTGCTAATATTTGTCGTAAATTAGCAAGAGAGATCGTTTCTAAAGAAAATTTTAATAAGAGCATTGAAGAGTCTAAAAAGATAGAAGCTTCTTCTGTAACTCCTAAAAAAGTTGTTCAATTGTTAGGGCCTCATAAGTTTAAACATGGAAAAATTGAGTTAACAAATGAAGTGGGTATGACAAATGGATTAGCTTGGACTGAAGTCGGTGGTGATTTGCTTACGATTGAAGTGAGCGTGGTTCCCGGAAAAGGTAAGTTTACTATCACTGGGCAACTTGGTGATGTGATGAAAGAGTCTTGCGCGGCTTCTATGAGTTACGTGAGGTCACGAGGCCCTCTTTTTGGAGTTGATAAAGAATTATTTGAAACGCATGATGTTCATATTCATGTTCCAGAAGGGGCAGTGCCTAAAGATGGACCCTCAGCGGGTGTAGCAATCACAACAAGTATTGTTTCGGCGATCACTCGTATTCCTGTTAAGCGTGTTGTGGCTATGACGGGAGAGATTTCTTTGCGAGGTCGAGTTATGGCTATCGGGGGATTAAGAGAGAAACTTTTAGCTGCTCATCGAGGGGGGATTAAGCTTGTCATTTGTCCAAAAGACAATGAGAAAGATCTAAGAGATATTCCTAAAGAGATTCTTAAAGACCTTAAGGTGATTTTGGTGGATCATGTTGATCAGGTTTTGGTGAACGCTCTTGATATTAAAAATGCCAAAGAGCTGTTTAAGGTGCGTTCTGAAAGAACTTTTGGCATTAAAGCTCAGTACACAGGGCACATTCAGCAACAAGCTCATTAGAGTTTTGCAGAGTGCCTAAAATGAGTGCCCCTAAAAACTAGACGAAGGACATTATAAATTTAAGATTTTAATTTCTGAATTTTTCATAAAACATCTAAAAACCCATCCTATCTTCTTAAAAAGGTTGAATTAATTTAATATTTACGGCCAGAAACAGCCCGTTTGTTGAGCGTTTTTTTAAGAATTCAATTGACTTTATGGGTCAATTTTGTAAGAAAATTATGGTTGCCTAACAAATCTCTAACATAGTCTAATGGTTTTTGCTTAAAAGGCATGAATGAAAAGATTCTAATGGTTTTCAAACCTAATTTGAGGTGGAAAGAGTGGATTTAACCTATTTTGATGATATATACTCGCTTGGTCGTTTGCTTTATGAGCGAGGTGATTTTTTAATGGCTATTGATAAATTTCAAAAGGCTTCAGAGGGATATTTTAAGCTTCATTCTTTTGATAAATATTTAGATTGCCAAAATAAATTGCTTCGATCTTATGCTGAAACAGAGAATCATGAAATGATTAATCAAACCAAGGAAACTTTCCAAGATTTGGTTTTACAAGAGGGTTTTCAGTTGAATGCAAAAACGTATTATACTCTTGGGCTTTCGGCTTCATTTAAGAATCAAAACCAAGTGGCCCTTGATTATTTGCAAAAGTCTCTAGAGATCGCGTTAACTGAAAATTGTAAATTTGATATTTGTTATGCAATCAATGGAATAGCTATTATATATTTAATAAAAAACCAATTTGCAGAAGCATTAAAAGAAATTTACAATTTGGAAGTTTTTTTTCAGGTTTTAGATCTTCCGGAAGTTGAAATGTCTACACAGTTTTGTAAAGGACATATTCAAAGACGCTTAAAAAAATATGATCAAGCATTAGAAATTTTTTGGAAGTGTTATGAGCGTTTAAAGGATCTTAAGAATTTTTATTATTATATTTATGTTTTATACAGTTTAGGAATTACCTATGACGAAAAAGGAGATCGTGAGACTGGTCGAATGTATTTGAATTTGGCAAAACGTGTGGTTGATCCTAAAAACATGTCTTTAATGGCCAAACAAATTGAAAAGCGTTTGAGTTATAAGTGTTCTCCAGAGTATGCAGGCTATGATTTGGTTTTAGAAGCAACGTCTCATGCCATTGTGGAAAAAAATTTAGGTCGTGTTCATTTTAAAAATCAATTTATTTTATTGGATTTACTCCGCTTGTTTTTGTCTCATCCAGGTTCAGTTTATTCTAAAGAAAAATTAGTTCAGGTGATATGGAAGCAACAGTATGATCCTGCGGTTCATGATAATAAAATCTATGTGACAATCAAACGATTAAGAAAACTTATTGAACCCGATTACAATAAACCAAAGTATATATTTAGAGCAAAAAATGGTTATTATTTAAGTAAGAGCGCTAACATTTTAGTTAATTAGGGGCTGGTACGAAATAGAAAAAGTGGCTGTTTTGCAACAACCACTAAACTGATGAATGGGGGGTTTTATCGATGAAAAGGCAAGTGAGTTATTTAATTGCGGGTGTCCTGTTTTTTTGTTTGAATTTTAGTTTTGCAGAGCAAGTTGTTCCATGGCCACTGTCATTCACAGCCATTACGGTGGATTTTTCATGGAATGGTGTTGAAGGGTTGTGGGAAGCCAAGAGTGAAGAATTTCATTCTTATTTTAATTTTCGTGTGGTTGTAGATAAAGCTGATTCTAGACTTCTTATTGTTGAAGAAATTGATTTGCAAACGGAAGAGATTTTATCTATCGGTATTGGTTATGAAGAAAATCAGGTGGTTCGTTCGCTTCAAATTGGCAACGCGATTCGCTATGAGCTTTTTGTGCGTTTCTTAGAGGATGAAACAATTAAAGAGGGTGAATCTGAACGATTTTTAGCATTATCCATTCGTCCGTATCGTGAAAAAGATTGGGATTTTCATGTTAAAGTTAATCGGTTGTTAACAACTCCTCTTTGTATAAATAAATAGTGGCTGCTGCAAAACAGCCAACTTTTTCGTTGGCTTCGCTCAAATCTC
>CAYMLA010000009.1:0-9215 GCA_964390785.1 uncultured Bdellovibrionales bacterium
AAGAATATTTTTTCCCAAATATCCAGCCTGATAAGCTTCATCAATGGCATGTTCTAAAATTTTTAATGTTTGAACATATTCGCCCCGAATATAAATATAAGACTTATGAGAACCAATCGCATAAGATGAAATAAGCATTCCTTCAATTAACTGATGGGGAGCAGAGTCCATCATCCATCGATCTTTAAAAGTCCCAGGCTCCCCTTCATCTGCATTACAAAGCAAATACCTCGGCTTATTGTTTTCAGGCAAAAAACTCCATTTTAAACCCGTTGAAAAACCAGCTCCCCCACGCCCTCTTAATCCAGACTCTTTAACGTCAGAAATAATTTTTTCAGGTTTCATTTTTAACGCTTTTTCAAGAGCTTGATAGCCTTGTTGTTGTCGATAGCCGTCTAAATAACGATACTCTTTATTTTCATAATGCTGAGTCAACATTTTTGAATCATTCAATTTAAACCTCTTATGATACTCATTGCTTTTTCTGGAGTTAAATTTTCATAATAATCATCATTGATTTGCATCACAGGAGCATTCCCGCATGCGCCAAGACACTCCACTTCACTCACAGAGTACTTACCATCATTAGTGACCTCATTAAGATTGACTCCTAATTCTTTCAAAATGTGTTTCACCAGCTCTCTTCCCTTCAAAAGAGAGCAAGTTGCATTTGTACAAACTTGAATGTGGTAACGACCAACGCGTTTTTTATTAAACATTGTATAAAAACTAAACACAGCTTGAATTTTAGATACAGGGATGTCCATTAATTCACTTAAATGCTCAATGCTTTTAGGGCTGATCCAACCTCCATTTTCCTTCTGCAGACGATAAAGACAACGCACAATTGCAGATTCTTTTTGTTCATAGCGTTTTAATTCTTTTTCAACAAATTTTTTTCCAGCTTGAGACAATTCAAACATCACTTGTTACCTCTTATCGATCCAGTTCACCAGCAATAATATTCATACTTGCAATTGTTGCAATGGCATCAGCAATTAAACTCCCTCGTATCACTGATGGAAATGATTGAAAAATGGCAAAGCAAGGAGGGCGAACTTTTAAGCGATAGGGCTGTCCGCTTCCGTCACTAACCAAATAAAAACCAAGCTCTCCATTGGCGCCCTCAACAGCATCATAAATTTCACCTACAGGAGGACGTAATCCTTTAATCAAAAGCATAAAATGATTCATAAGGCCTTCAATATTTCCATAAACGTCTTTTTTTTCTGGTAAAACAATATTTTTATCACGAATCGTAAAATCACCCCCTGGCATCGACCGCGTGACTTGTTCTATAATTCGTAATGATTGCCTCATTTCTTCCATTCGCACTAAGTAACGATCATATAAATCACCAGTGCTGCCAATGGGGACATCAAAATCAATCTCATCATAACCATAATGAGGCTCATACTTTCTTAAATCAAAACCAACTCCCGTAGACCGCAAAACGGGTCCGGTATAGCCCCAGGAAATGGCTTCTTTTGGGGTGATCGGACAAATGTCTTTTGTTCGTTTAATAAAAATTTTATTGTTTGTCAGAAGCCGATCCATTTCCTCAACGCCGTCTTTAATTTCTCGACAGACATGTAAGACTTGCTCTGTCCAACCTTCTGGAATATCCATGGACATTCCGCCAATTCGTGTCATTGAAACCGTTAAACGAGACCCACAAAGTTTTTCAAAAATATCATAAACTTTTTCACGATAAGTATAAAAATGAAAAAAACCAGTGAGAGCTCCAAGATCAACAGCTCCTGTGCCAATGGCAATAATATGATCAATGATTCGCGATAATTCCATAAGAATTACTCTCATGGCTTGAGCTTTTGCTGGAATTTCAACGTCCAATAACCGCTCTACTGTTTTACAAAATCCAATATTATTAATTGGAGCAGAACAATAGTTTAAACGATCTGTAAATGGAATGATTTGATTATAGGGATGGGTTTCTGCCATTTTTTCAAAACAACGATGAAGATAACCAATTTCCAGATTGGCTCGAACGATTGTTTCTCCATCAAGTTCAGCCATTACACGAAGAGTCCCGTGCATTGCGGGATGAGAGGGGCCAATATTAATAGGAACAAATCCCTCTCTTGGCTTTGTTGTTGAAAAATTAGGGTCGTAATCAAAATGAATGGGCAGAGTTTCTGTGCAATGTTGTTGATGATTGGCTTCATAATCTTTTCTTAAAGGATGCCCTTTAAATTGATGATGAGTCAAAATTCTTCTTAAATTGGGGTGATTCTTAAATTGAATTCCAAACAAATCATAAGCTTCACGTTCAAACCAATCGGCTCCCTTCCAAATCGAAATAACAGACTCGACGGCTTCATCTTCGCCTACTTGAGTTTTTACCCTTAGCCGATGTCCCTCTAAGCAAAAAAGGTGATAAACCACTTCAAATCGCTTTTCTCTTTCAGGAAAATCAACCCCACAAACATCCATTAAAAAATCAAAATTATGTTCTTTTTTTAAAAAACTCATCACGGGAAGTAAAGACTCTTTAGGCAAAATCAATTCCTGATCACCATGATCATGATTAAAAACAAAACCCTGAATATCAAACAAAGATGAAAGTTCATTTTTTAGAAGATCCAAGTATCTATTCATAAGTTGGCCCCTTCCAGTTGTCTTTCCAAGGACGTGGTTGATGAGTCTCAATCATTCGCTGTAAAAGCATAATTCCATCTAAAACGGCTTCTGGAGTTGGAGGGCAACCCGGAATGTAAACATCAACAGGAATCACCTTATCAATTCCTTGCAAAACATGATAAGCGCGATAAAAGCCTCCTGAGCTTGCACAAACGCCCATTGAAACAACAAACTTGGGCTCTAACATCTGTTGATAGATTCGAAGCAATACAGGAGCCATTTTCTCAACAATCGTGCCAGCAACAAAAAGCAAATCAGCCTGTCGTGGAGAAAAGCGAACCACCTCGGCACCAAAGCGGGCAATGTCATACTTTGGACCCATGACGGACATAAATTCAATTCCACAGCAAGCTGTCCCGAAGGGCAATGGCCAAAGTGAATTTTTTTGTCCCCACGCAACAATGTCTTTTAACCGTGATGTAAAAGCAAAGTCGGCTTGTTCAACTTGTTGTGACATAACTATTTACTCCTTAAAAAAACGAATGGCTTCTGCAAAACAGCCCCTAATTAGGGACTGTAAAACGAGCGACTGTTTCTCTCAACCTTGAGGAAAAAATCAGCAACAGCAAATAAAAAATAATATTAGCAACACAATTTTAAATAGTCATGAAATTCTTAACAAAGTCTCAAAAAAAGACCAATTGGTTACCAACTCGAAAGGGAAGTACTTAATCGATTTCAATTGACAAAACTAAAGGTCTGTAATTTCTGAAGCGTCGACCTCTTCAATGGTTGACGCATTTAGAACATGATTGATGACTCGATCTTCAGTGATTTGATAGAGTAGATGACTTTTTTGATTTTCAGAGGCATAATACTCCCGAATTTTTTCAATCTCTAATCCCGTTTGTTTTGAATAATGAAGAAATTTTTGTTCTAAATCTTGCGCGTTTGCAGTTAAATTGTGCTTTTCTGCAATTTTGCTAATCAAAAAACTTGATTTCACAATTTCTTCGGCAGATTTTTCAAAATCACTGTCCCATTTTTTTGTGTATTCATTAAAATCGTTTTCGCTCATGCCCTGTTGCTGCATTCGTTGTTTAAAGTCGTCAATAAGGGCTTGTTTTTGTTGAGAAATCATTGATGGCGGTGCGTCCATTGGGTTGAGTGAAACGAGCGTTTTAACAAGACGATTTTTAAAACTATCATTGATTCTTTTTTCTTCGTTGTGTTTGATGTCATCTTGAATGGCTGTTCTTAACTCTTCGATGTTTTGGTAAGATCCTTCTATGGATTTTACAAGTTCATCAGTGAGTTCAGGGAGGACTTTTTTCTTGATGGCATTTAATTTCACTTTGAATTCAACGGGTTTTCCCTTTAAATCTTGAACATGATATTGCTCAGGAAAATTAAGATGAATTGTTTTTTCTTGTTCAGGCTTCATTCCAATAAGACCCTCTTCAAATCCGGGTATAAATTGATTAGAACCAATAACAAGAGTTTGGTCTTCGGCTTTTCCATTTTCAAGAGGTTGACCATCAATGAATCCTTCAAAATTAATAACGGCCGTATCATTTTCCTGTAAAGGACGGTCTTCAAGGACGGGCTCATAAGTGGCTTTGCTTTCAAGAATGTTTTTAATGACTTTTTCGATTTTATCCTCTTGAATGTTCAGCTTTTCTTTTTTTAATGTTAAATTTTCATATTGTTTAAGCTCGATTTCTGGAAAAATCTCAAAATAGACAGAAAAAGAAAAAGCGTTGTTTTCATCAAATTCGCTAAAATCAAATTCTGGTGAAGTTGCAGGCTCAATAGAATGTTCAGTGAGTCCTTTTATATAGCCATCTTGGAGAATGCGTTTAATGGCATCTTGTCGTGCTTGTTCAGAATACAGCCCTTGAATTGTTGAAAGTGGTGCTTTTCCTTTGCGAAAACCTTTGATTTCAGCTTGTTTTTGGATTTTACGATAGATGTTATTGATTGTTGTTTGAACGACCTCTGGTGGGACATCAACAGTTAGTTTTCTTTCTAAGTTCGAAATTTTTTCAAGATTTGTTTTCATTAAATACCCCTGGAAAATAAAAATTCACAAATAGACGACTTAATTTTTTTAGTTGAACGGGTATTTAACATAATGATATTGATTATGCAATGCAAAGCGTGTCTGAAGCGAGATGCCCTTAAGCCATTGAAAACTCAGGCGTTTATCAACAATACTTGGTGATGCATTGATTGTTTGTCTAAAAAAGATTGAAAAATTGCAATTCAGTTTTCGCTTTTTTCCATGATGTCTTTAAAGTTTAACTTTTTTTCTTGAAAATAGACAGCTGATCGCTGATTAAAAATGTTCAAAATTTAAATTTGAAAGAGTCACTTCAGCTCCATTGAGTTTAAACTGAAGTGGGTTTGTCTGAGAGGATTGAGGATCGATTGTACCTATTGGAAAAAGGGGGGTGTGAAATTTTAATTTATAACGTTCTGAAACATCAGAAAAATCTTTTGGATCAATTGTTAGAAGAAGCTCGTAATCTTCACCACCGATAGCGGCAATTTCATGCGGAATCCAATTGAAGTGTTGACAAATAGTTTGAAGCTCTGGAGAGAGGGGAAGACGTTCTAAATTTACAATGGCCTGACATTGAGAGGCCTTTAGAATACGAGTGAGATCCGATTGAAGCCCGTCTGATAAATCCATCATGGCGTGTACGGAGCTTTGTTTTGAAAGCCATGAACCCTGTTTAAGGCGTGGCTGTGGGCAGTGATGCTTGTGAATTAATTTTATTGACGTTGAATTTCGTTCTTTATTTTCTAATAGAATTTTTAATCCAGCCAAAGAGTCCCCAAGAGAGCCGCTGACGCAAATAAGATCTTGAGGGCGGGCACCAGATCTTAGTTTAATCTGAGAATTCAGAATTGTTCCAAGAACAGTGACGTTGACAAATAGAGCGTGCTCTGAACGTGATGTGTCTCCTCCAAGCAAATCAATTTGATACTGTTGAGTCAGCTTATGAAATCCTTTAAAGAAATCCTTTAACCAGCTTGCGTTAGTTTCTGGAGGAATGGCGATAGACAAAAAAACAGCTTGGGCGTCGCCTCCCATTGCTGCGATATCACTTAAGTTAACCGCTAAAGCTTTATGCCCAAGTTCTTGGGGTGAAATTTCTGATTGAACAAAATGAACATTCTCTATTAAAAGATCAGTCGTGACCAATTGACTATGGGTTTCTGAAAGCGGCAGGACAGCACAGTCATCACCAATTCCAATTGCATGTGGATTATGTTGGTTTTTAAATTGCTTGTGGATGTCTTGAATAAGTTTAAATTCGTTTAATTTTGATTTCATTTTTTGATTTTAGTGTTTAGTGGTTGCTATTTAGTTTTGACTCCTTGTTTTTTTAATATACAGCAGACTTTGTTCGCAGCCTACAGTTATCCTTCGTCAAAAAACAAAAGTGAACAAACCAATCTCAATTGGACACATTAAAAAGAATTGACAAACGCCATTTTTCCTTAACTTTGATGGAGTTATGCTCTCCAGAACGATGACCATAACCCCTTTAAATAGTGGCTGTTTTGCGGCAGCCATTATTTTCTGATTTATGGAAGAGTTCCTATTTCACAAGCGAAATAGAATTTGAATCAAACAAGATGAGAACAATTTGTAAGAGATATTAATTTTTTAAAATTTTAATATTATCAATCGTGCAATTATTTGTGCTATCAGAATTCAAAAAGACTTTAATGTACAAATGACCCGCACCAAATTGATTACTAAAAATAGGAATATAATTTTCAATTTCTGAAAGAGTTGAAACGTTATTATCACTTGTTGCAACTTCCCAATTTACTGAATTCCAATAATAATAGGTGATTCCATTTTTAGATAATTGAAATTGAGCACAGTCATCGGCATTGATTTCAATAGAATATAAATTATTGTAAAGAACAGGGGCCGTGTTTACTATTGTTGGTGAGCCCCCATAATATCTTGGATTTGGCCCAAGAATTAATGTTTGCATATCAGGCACACACGTTTTTTCTTCGCATAAGTTATTGTTGTCATTGGATTCCATTATGACACGATATTGAAAATAACGATTATTACTTATATTAAGGCCAGCATTATTAAAATCAGAAAACAGGAATGAGGGAGAATTTAATCTAAGTAGTCCACCAAGAATATAATCGAAATAATCAATTGTGCTATCATTGTTTTGATCCGCAAGAGTGTCATAACCCGATTTGTTTAAAAGTTCAGAGAAATAAGTAAAAGACGTTCCGTCTAGTCCTTTCCAGTCAACTTCATCACATTGTGCATTATCACATGACCGAATTTGAAGTTTGAGGCGATTCGCTCCACGACGATAAAGTTGGAGGATTTCACTGTAGGCAAGTGGGCGAGACCACAGCGCAGCTTCATCAATTAACCCATCAAAAGTTCTTTGATTATCACCTCGATTTCCAATATACAAGTCATATAGGCTATCATCTAGTGGTGTTACTCCAATCCAATTATAACTTGAATAAGATAGCTTTTTACCATTAACATACATTTGCACTTTTTCAACATCGCTTGCTTGAGTGGGATCCAAAACAACGATGACATGATTCCATTGATTGAATTTTATTTCGCCTGCAACTGATTGATAAGAATCACTGGGAGAATTTTTTCTTTCAAAAAGAAGGCGCCCAGATGAATCAAGATAAATTAATGTTGAAAAATTTGAATAGTCAAAGCCTTTGTCAAAAATACGTCCTAAAGCAAATTGTCCAGATGTATATGGAAATATCCAAGCTTGATAAGTAAATGATGTTAAATTATTGAGTGAATCATTGCTTGAAATTCGAATGGCAGACCCTATTGATGATGTATTAATAGCAGAATTAAAAACTCCTGATTGACCATAGTTTAAACTACCCACTTCAGTTCCGTGATTTTCCTTGCCAGAAAAGTCTTTAAAATCATTTCCTTCAGGAGCTGTTCCTAAAGTGCTTTCATTAAAGTGCCATAATCCAACAATGCCGTCTTGTAAATCATCATCATTGATTGAACCTGTTGATCCAACCAACGAAGAGTAGTCGGCAGAGTTTTCGCTGTCAGCCAATCCATCATTATTCATATCACCGGTTAGCTCTTTATAAAATGGTAGTGATGTAAGCCATGAAATGGAATCCCAAGGCCCAGAAGAAAGACCAACATCAATCACAGGAGATTCATAATGGCCAGCAAATTTTTGCTTTTGCCGATTGTAGATTTCCATTACTTCATAGTCTTCTAAGCTTATGCTAAACAAAGCAACATCATCAATTCTTCCTTCAAAGAAATAACCTGGTGCCGGTCCATCGATTAAGCCTGAACCAATTTGTAAATTGCTGGTGCTGTGATTAATGGGATCAGAATGATTAAAACTATCTTCTAGAATACCATTTTTATATATTCTAATTTGTGAGCCATTATAAGTTCCTACAATATGTTGCCAAGTATTTAGTTCAACTACAGTTAGCGCATAGTTATTAAGGTTATTCACCCAAAAAGTAATACTGTTAGGGGTGCCGCTGTAATTACTTAAACCATACCCATCTGGCCAAGAACTTGAGGATGTTTTCATTAAGACTGCATCCCATGTAGATCCCACATTGGGAGACTTAATCCAAGCGGATACTGTAATTTCAGAAGATGGTTTTAATGATTCAGTATCAGCGATACTCACTGAGTGTTGAACACCATCAAATCGTCCAGAAAAATCACCTACTTTTGCGTCAGAATCAAAAGTAACTCCATTATTAGGCGTTCCGTGATTCTCATGGCCTGAAGAATCTACCCAATTGCCGTCCATTTTCCAATAGCCGACAACAGAATCCCAATGAGGAGTCCAAGAAGAAGAGAGTTCCGTAAAACTTGAGTTTTGAAATGAAAAAAGAGTTTTAACTTCTAATTCAGTCAAGGCAACAGACCAAATCGCAGTATCATCAATATGTCCTCCATTTAAGTGCCCAGCCCAAAAACTCACCCAAGTGTTTGGAGTTGTTATTCCTTCTTTTGAAGCAATTTTTTGTCCATTTTTATAAACTTCTGCTAGTCCATTATTGTAAGTAAATACGAATTGTTGCCACTGATTTAAAGTATATGTGCCATCAGGAAGATCTGTTGGAGTCAAGCGAGTGTCTACATCCGTTCCTATATACATTGAACATGTTGCTGTTGAATGCATTTGAAATCCACCCCAACTACCATCAAAATCTTCTCCCACAATTGCAAGATTCCAATTCGAACAAGAGATTGGTTTTATCCATGTCATTACTGTAAAAGTAGTTGTTTCTAGGTTTATATTTAATGCTTTTGCATAATCTCCCTCATTAAGTGATTCTGCGGAATGACTACCTAATTTTGCTGAATTTATCAGTTGAAAATTTCCATAAGCGATGAGGTCTCTATCATTTCCACTGCTGTCTTTCAGATCACCATCAAATCGCCAATACGCATATAAGCTAGAAGCCTTATTTGGTAATATGGTATTCACATGAGTGTCATCGGCGTTGGGTTTATCACGCAAACTTAATGAGCCACTGTCGTTGATGTAAGTTCCAACATGGGTGCCTAAATTAAAATCGTT